>NZ_JAYFER010000234.1:0-29597 GCF_055795065.1 Lyngbya sp. CCY1209 | reverse complement strand
CGGGGCAGGGCGACGGCGAAATAGTGGCGGTTCGGGGCGATCGCGACGGTTTCGGGCCGGGATTCGGGGGGGGGCTCAAGGGGGGGGCTCAAGGGGGGGGTGAAGTCGAGCAGGGGTCGTGTATTCGGGGAGTTGGGATGCCAGCGATATAAATGGTGGCGGGTCAAAATACAACATCCCTCGGACAGGGGATACAAGGCCAGGACGGGTTCGGGTAGGGAGATTTGGGAAGGGGGTTCGGCGGCGGCGGATCGGACTTCTACTGTTTGGCCGATCGCGCGGTAGAGGTGGCCGGGGTCGGAAACGAGCAGGGGTTTGGCTTCCGTCGGGAGGTTTGGGGAATCGTCTGCGGTGTCGGTTGCCGGATTTTGAGGGAGGGGTGAGGGGAGGGAGTCGGAAACGAGTTTCGGGAAAATGGGATCGTCCGTAGCGGGGGGAGATTCGGTTTGGGAATCGTCGGGTATCCTTTGGAGACGACGATCGCCGATCGCCCGAACTTCCGGATCGGCGATCGCTTCGGTCAACGCCTCCGCCATCGCCCCGGCGGTGGGGAAGCGGCGGGCCGGCAATTTTTCCAGGGATTTTTTGATCGGTTTTCGGAGGGACTCGGGCAAAAAGGCGGGCAGATCGATGCGGTGGTTCATGTGGGCCCACATCAATTCGTTGAAGGTGCCGTGGAAGGGGCGGTCGCCGACGAGCAACTCGTACAAGACGACGCCGACGGCATAAATATCCGATTGGGGGGAATAGAGTCCGTAGAACCGCTCCGGGGCCATGTAGGCGGGGGAGCCGCCGGTCGGTTGGTTGGAAACCGGGCGATTGCCGTCGCCGTCCAAGGGCAGGCGGCGGGCGATGCCGAAGTCCGTGAGTTTGGGCTGCCACCGGTCTCCCCGAGCTCTGAGCAAGATATTTTCGGGTTTGATATCGCAGTGGATCACACCCCGTTGGTGGGCGTAGTCCAACCCTTTCAAGACATCTGCGACGAGCTGCACGCTTTCGAGGAGTCCCAGGGAGCGATCGCCTTCGATCCCAGACCTGAGAGTTCCCCCTTCGCAGTAGTCCATCACCAGATAGCGCCCGGTTTCGATGTGTTCGAGGCCCAGACAGGCGGCGATGTTGGGATGCTGCAAACTGATGATGTACCAAAGTTCCTGGAGAAACTGGCTGGTGGGCGATCGCTGGTGGCTCAGTTCCTTGAGGGCGACGAGTTGACCCGTCTTGCGATCCGAACCGCAGTAGACCTTGCCGTACTGTCCCTGTCCGACCCATCCCAAAATTCGGTATTTAGAACGTCGCATTGCGCCAGTTTATACCTCTCCCAATCGGATTAAAATAGATTTACCCTGATTTGAATCGCCTCGAACCGCGATCGCACTCAACTGTTTCACTGCAATTGCCATGTCATTTCCGATTCAGTCCGACCCCAATCTCAAGTCCGATTCTCCGGCTCCTACCAAAATCATACAATCGAGGAGTCAATATCATACCTGCCACATCCGCGTCCCCGATCTGGAACGGCCCGTCCCCGCTATCCGGGTGGGTCGAGAATATTATAGTTTTTTTAAAGCCGTTCAGAGCGCCGAAAAAACTTTGAAAATCACGGCGAAACTCGGCAACCTCGGCGAAGATACCGTCATCACCCAAACTCCCAAAGCCTATATCGTCTGGGTGAAAGAACCGGACGCCTCCCCCTGTTGATACCCCTGTTTTTGGGTCGCCCTCGACCATCCGGAATGAATCCGAGAATTTCATCCGCTCTCCGTTTGACTGACCGATCGCCCCAAGTAAAAATTTCAATGAAATTATGGCTAAAGTGATCCGACTCGAACCCATCGCCGAAGAGATGGAGGTGCAAACCAATTCCAATCTCCTGTCGGCCCTCCTGAGCAAAGAACTTCACGTCTTGAAAGAATGTGGCGGCCGCGGGATGTGCGCCACGTGCCACGTCTACATCAAAGATGGAATGGAGAGTTTATCTCCGGTGAATCGACGGGAACAGAGAACCCTGGAAGTGATCACCACCGCCCAGAAAACCTCCCGTCTGGCTTGCCAAGCCCACGTCCTCGGGGAAGGCATCATCGTCGAACTGCCCTCCGGGATGTACATCAACGAGATCGAAGATATCGAAAGTCTGATCGGACGGCGGGCCGAGCAGGAGCTGCTGCACCCTATCACCGGCGATGTGGTCGTCGAAACGGGGAAACTGATCACGCGATCGATTATCAATCAACTCAAAGAAACTCAACTCCAAGTGGGGGAATATATGTCTCGCACGAAAGACGCCAGATAAGACCGGAGCCGGTTTCTGACGGCGGGGGAACCGGAGGGGGCGAAGGGGGCGGGAAAAGCGGACTCAGAACACACAGAGGATTTTCCTCCCCTGCCTCCGGTCGCCTCCGGTCGCCCCCCGGAGTCCCCCCGACTCCCTAATACCGACTCCCGACTCCCCAAACATTTGGGCATCGCCTTCATTTTTTCGAGGGTTTGTAGACTTTCCCGTTGGGGAGGGTCGCCCCCGCTAATTGGGCGCCCTTGAGTTCGACCTGGGCCAAAATCGCGTCGCGCAAATTGGCTTCGCGGAGGTCGGCGCGGGTCAAATTGGCTCCCGTCAGGTTCGCCGCGCTCAAATCGACCCGTTCGAGATAGGCTCCCCGCAGATCGGCATTGATCAGGCAGGCATCTTTGAGGTTGGCATCGCTGAGGTTGGCGGAACTGAGGTTCGCCTCCATCAGCAGGGCACCGACGAGGGTCGCCTCGCTCAGATAGGCCCCGGCCATGTTGATGCCGGTCAATAACTTTTTGCTCAAGTCCGCGCCCCCGAGATCCGCCCCACTGAAGTTCACCTTGGTCAGGTGGGCGCCGTTGAGACAGACATCCCGCAAATAGGTTTTGCTGAGGTTGGCTTGGCTGAGGTTGGCGCGGGTCAGATTGGCTTGGAGGAGGTCGGCTTCGACGAGGGAAGCGGCATTCAGATAGGTGTCCGTCAGGTTGGCCCCTCGCAAATTGGTTCGCATCAGGTTGGCGCCGCTGAGGTCGGCTTCCGTGAGGTCGGCGCCGGTCAGGTTGGCGCGGGTCATTTTGCTCTCAGAGAGATTCGCCCGACTCAGGTTGACATCCTTGAGGTTGGCCGAACTCAGATCGGCCCGGTTCAAATCGGCTTGGGAAAGGTTGGCTTTGATCAGATAGGCCCGGACCAAGTGAGCGTCTTGCAAGTTGCTCCGCGTCAAATTGGCCGAACTCAGATCGGCTTTGTTCAAATTGGTTTTGATAAAGATGGCACAGGTGAGGTCGGCCCAGTTGAGATGAGCACTTTCGAGATTCACGCCGCTCAAAGTCGCACCTCGCAGGTTGGCGCCGTTGAGGCTGGCCCCGCTCAAGTTCGACCCGCTCAAGTTCGCCCCGCTCAAATTCACTTTGCTGAGATTTGCCCAACTCAGATGGGCTTGGGTGAGATCGGCTTCGCTGAAATCGGCACCGATGAGTTGCGCCCGGTTGTGGAGCTGGGTCGCCCCGACCCCCAAAGTTGAGATGTTATTTCCCGGAAAGGTTTGGGTGGTGAGGATAATTCCGCGCAGGCTAACTCCTTTGAAGTTTCTTTCCCCTGAAGCATATCGACTGAGCAGTTCTGTGGCATCCATAGGTTCGCTCGGAAATCAATCTGACTGAGTCCGCGAGGACTAACCAGACTTGGGTTGGCAAAGTTGCCGGAAAATCGTATCGTGGTCTTGACCCGCATCGACCATCGATTCTGCGGCTTTGAGGCGATCGCTCAAGCCGAGAATGAAGCAATTGCAATCGGCACCCAAGGATTCGCAGGTGGTTTGGACGCAGTGGAGGTCGCGGCCGGTCAACTGGCTGAAAAAGGAACTCAACAAGCCCGCTTCGAGATGGCAGACCGGCCGCTCCCCCTTGGGGGCTTGGTCGATGAAAGGGGAGTTGGTGGTGCGAATCAGCAGGAACCCCTGCCGGGATTGGCCGGCATCCATTTCCAAGGTTCCCCACCCGTGGGTTTTCCAACATTGTTGCAGGCATTGGAGAAATTCTATCATTTCCATTTGGCCAACGGGTTTGTGATAGTATTCGCCAATTTCTTCGCAAAATCGAACGTAAAAATGTTTGCCCCACCACCGGCCGCAGTTGAAGAGGACCAGGCGGGCGGCTTGACCGGTTTCTTGCTCCAAACCTTTGTACAGGGCCCGGATCAGGGTGTCGGGCAGGGCGAGGAGGCGATCGCCGCGCCGATTTTCCAACAGGCCGAGTTCTAAATCTCCCCGGACGTAGGCGTTAAAGGCGAAATAGTTGCCGGGGAGTTGGGGTTGTCTGAGTATATCGTCGATTTCTATCATCAGTTTTACCTTCTTTCTTTTGATAAGGGTCCCTCGCCACTCCTGTCAGTCGGTCAGCAAGATTTCTTTCGCCCGGTCCAAACTCGGTTGCAGGTACTTGATGGCTTTGGGGGAGAGCAGTTCTTGCAGGCGGGCCAGCAACAGTTGATGAATTTGGGTTTCGATGTCTTGGCTGTGGTGGGTCGCGACCAGACCCTTGAGCCATCCGAGCAGATTGTTTTCCAAGGCGTCCGCGTCGTCGAGCAGCATCGCCATCGCGCAGTGGCGCAGGATGAGAATCCATCGCTGCAGGGATTGTTCGAGGATCGGGAGCCGTTCTTCGGGGACTCCGGCCTGCACTTGTTTGAGAATGGGTTCAAAGATGGCGGCTTCGCGATCGCGCAAAAATTCGTAGATCTTGAGCCGCTGCGCCATCGTCGAGGCGTGGCGTTTGAATTCCTGCAGTTCTTCCGGTTTGAGATAACGATTTTCTGCCTGCACTAAGAGGCTGTTGACATCTGATTGCATGGCATTTCCCTTGCAGTTGATTGATTGGGGGCGGGGGTTCCCGGACCCTGAGAGCGGGTCACGGTTTCCTCCGATGTCAGAACAAATTCACGAGGTCTTCGATGGTGACGTCATCTTCTTCGGGGGGAGAATTGGACTGTGAGGCCCCCGAGTGGCTCGGAAGCTGTCCGACTTCGGGCGTCCCTTCCCAAACGAAGGCTTGGAAAAACTCCTCCACCGTGGCGGTCAACGATTGGACGGCATCCCGGCGGTGGCCGTTGGTGTTTTGGCTTTGGGGGGTTCCCTGCCAATTTAAAGTGCCGAAAAAGTCCTGGACGGAAAGACACAGCCAGTCGGAGCCATTCTCCCCGCCGGTCGGTGTCGCCTGAGCGTTCATGACGTGCGCCCTCCTTCTTGCAATTTCCGTTGGATGTCTCGGGCCGTCGCCCCTTCGTTGAGCCAGAAGGCGGCCGCGTCGATGCGGTCGGGATTTCCGAGCAGGAATTTACAGTAGGTTTCCCCCATCGAATAGCACTGCAGTTCGATGCAACTGAGGGATTTGTTGACGAGGGTGCTGAAAAATCCGGAGAACAGGCCGGCGTAGATGTGGCAGACGGGTTTGCCGACGTCGCCGAGGCTGCGGGCGACGGCCGAGTCGAATAGGTTGATAAAGATGCAGCCGTGCTTGCGATCGCTCATGTCCACTTCCCAGCGTCCCCACCCCTGGGCGGTGAAGGGCCACCACCAAGTTTCCAACAGGAACATCAAGTTGGATTTGCGGATGCTGCGCCCGAATTCCTGCTCGAACCACTCTCGGAAGAAGGCCGCATCTTCGAGTCCCCACTGCTGTCCGATGGTGTACATGATCACGGAGGAAGCCGGGCCGACTTCTTCTTCCAACCCCTCCACCAAACCGATGATGAAGTCTTCGCTCGCCAGGATGTTGCGGGAGGAGTTCCAGTCGGCGATCGCACCCGTTTGCGGTTCGAGGCTAAAAAAATCTTGAAATCGGTAGTGGTTATGGGCTTTGGGATTCGTCCGTTTGAGCAGGGACTGCATCCGGGCCGGACGTTGGGCTGGGGAGGTTGAAGCCATCCGTACAATACTCCTTTTCAATGCGGGTGGGTCAAAATGATGTCCTGATCGGTACGCGACGCGCATCGGTACGCGATGACGCCGTCGGCATCCGGTCGGGGAGCGGGGGAAGCTCGACTCCGTTCACATCCGGGTGCGATCGTCGCCCTTGGGGTTGACCGGTGGGGACGCCTGGGGGTGGCGGGTTTTTGTCTGGGAAACTCCGGCTGGACGAGGGGAAAAATCGACAATTGCGGGCGATCGCCGAGGGGTCTAAGTCCGGTGTCCGTCGCCGGAGGACCGAAAGTCGGGCGAAATCCACGCCCGCCGACATTTGATGGAATCCGGGCGGGTTTCCACCTGAAAGATCGCCGCAGTATTTGGCATCCGAACGTTGATTCCCCCGGGCTTCCCCGTGCGGTTCGCACTCGCCCCACCGACACACCCCTGTTTCTAATTTAACTCGATTTACGGGGGCGGATACATCTCAATTTCTTTACAATTTCGCCCTTCGGGGCAATCGGGCGCCGCGATCGCGCCCCGAAAACCGCTGGCCGACGGTCTGTCCGAAGGGCTTTTGAGGGGAGAATGAATGTGCTATCGTTTGGGCAGGTTCCACCCGGATGTCCGGGGAGTCTCGGATTCCACACCGCAATTGACGCTTTGTCCTCCCGACCCCCACCTTCGAGAGGGGGGGCGGGCTTCCAAAGAAAAAAATTTATGAAACATCACGCTTGTATTGCGATCGGAATTAATCAATATCAATTCCTGCAACCTTTGAGTTACGCCCAAAGGGACGCGGAAGCGGTTTATAAATTCTGGGTTGAAGAGGCGGGTTTCACGGCGGACAACTGCCTGCTGATGACGGATACTTCGCCGGAAAAGTCGGAGATGCCCACCTATCCCAACCGAGAAAATATTTTGGACTGGTTCGAGAGCATCTGTCTGGAACACCTGCGGCCGGAAGATACGCTCTGCTGTTTTTTCAGCGGTTACGGCCTCCACCACGAGGGGCAAGATTACCTGCTCCCCATCGACGGCAACGGCCTGAAGGTGGAAGAGACGGGAATTCCGGTGCGATCGCTGTTCGAGTTGCTGCTCCGGGCGCCGGCCCGCCACCGCCTCCTACTGTTGGATGTCAACCGCAGCCCGGGCGTCCGGGCCGGCGATCCCGTCGGCACGGAGACGGTGGCCCTGTCGGAAGCAATGGGCATTCCGGCGGTACTCTCCTGCCGCCCCGACCAGGTGTCCCGAGAAACGTCGTCCCTGCGCCAGGGCTTTTTTACGGCGGCGCTCCTGGAAGGACTCAAATCGGGGCGGTGCCAAACGTTGGCGGATCTGAAGTCATTTTTGGGCGATCGCCTCCCGGAACTGACAGACCAGCACCTGCGGCCGCCACAAAATCCGGTCTTTGTCGGGGCGTCGGCCGAATTCGGCGAGTTGCAACTGCGGCCGGAACGGGCGAAGGCGGCCGCGGCTCTGGCTGCGGACGGCAATTCGAGAGCCGGTCTGGAGTTCGCACCCAAACAAAATGGCATCCCTCCGGGTGCGGTTTCGGATCTGAAACTTTCCCCGCCGCCGCAAGCGGTTGATGGCTCGGAAGCGCCGGAGCCGGCGAAGCCGGCCGCCCCGCCGCCGGGTCGGGGAAAAACTGACGGCAGCCAATCGGATGCAGGGCGAGACCATTCGCCGACAGACCAACAGCCTACGGAAGAAATTATGTCGGATCGATCATTTTTTCAACAACTGATTCTCTGGAGTGGCGTGACGGCACTGTTGCTGTTATTGGGCGTCTTTTTCACGAACCGCTCGATTTTCGTGGGTTCCCAACCGACGGCGACACTCCCCCTCCCCCCCGCCGAGTTGTCCGAAGAGCGGGAGACGGAAACTTCCGAACCGACGGCGGACGGGACTCCCGAAGAGACGGTCGCCTCCTCGCCGGCTCCCCCCGAGACTCCGGAGGAACCGGCGGCCGGTTCGATGGAGACCCTGCGGCCGGCCCAAGTCCTCCTGCAAAATACGTCCGCGTCGAGTCTGAGTCAGGCGATCGCCCGGGCCGATGGCATCCCGAAGGACGATCCGGCCTACCCGGAGGCGCAGTTGGCGATCGAGCGCTGGAGTCGGATGATTTTGGATATCGCCGAGGGGCGGGCCGCGACGGGCAATGTGGAGGAGGCTGTGGCGGCGGCCCGCTTGGTTCCGGAAATCAACCGCCCCATTTACGAGGAGGCTCAACTGCAAATTCAGAAGTGGGACCGACAGGTGCAGCAGTTGCAGGGGAACCGGGAGAAAATCGCGGCGGCCCGCTCTCAAATTAAGGCGGGGCAGGCTTCGACCTACAGCAAGGCCATCAGCGCGGTGTCCGAAATTCAACCGGGGGAACCGGGTTACGGGGAGGCTCAGGAGGCGATCGCTCGGTGGAGCGGCGAAATTTGGAAGCTGGCCCAGTCCCGGGCGAATAACAAACAGTTCGACACGGCTGTTCAGGCGGCGCTGTTGATCCCGGAGGGGACTCCGGCCTACCAACCGGCTCAGACGGCGATCGCGAAATGGAAAACTCAGGCTGAGAGCCAGAAGAATAATTGAGGCATCGCCGACCCCCAATGGTTGGGATTCAAAGCACAGGACAGGCATTCATCGTTTGTCCTGTTTTTTGATGGAACACGAATTCTCAGGCACATTTCAGACCGCCCTCGCAGAAAATTCAGAGACGGCCAGTTGAGTGATAGAAACGGGAGTCGGGAGTCGGTCGTAGGGAGTCGGGATTGACAATTCTCACCCGTCCGGCCTGTCATTACACGGCTCGCACAGCGCTATATAGCACCCGCGAGCACCCTCGGGACCCGGATCGATTCGGAAACCCCGACTGCGAACGATTGGTCTTCCCGTTGCCTGTTGCCTGCCGTAGAAGGGCTTGACCTCGCATTTTTTGGGAAAGTGTCGAATAATGTAACCCAATTGGGGCCGGTTCGCAAAGCCACTTTGGAAGAGAGCGACTTTCTCTCCCTTCGCCGATCAAATTTATGTTGGAGTGATGTCATGAGATCAGGGTTTGCCAATCAATTGCTCAAACCGCCTTTTTTGAGCAAAATTAAACGTCCCCAAACAGCCACGCTGGTGATTTTGGGCGCGATCGCGTGTTTGATTGCGATCGCCCTCGGGTGGTTCTCCGGGTCCGGGGCGATCGCGCACTTTTTCTCTCAAGTCCACCGGGCGCAGCAACAGTCGCCTTTCTGGCTGGAATTGCCGGATCTGCCCCAAAAATATCTGTGGATGCCGACCATTATACTGGCCGCGATCGCCTTTACAGTGACGAAAATTTGCCCGAAACCGACGCCGGTATCGCGGGCGATCGTTGTCGGAATTTTGCTGGCGTTGACGATCCGATATCTGCTGTGGCGATCGGTTTCCACCCTCAACGTCGGCGATCCCCTCAACGGCATCTTCAGCCTCGGTTTACTATGGGTGGAAATCTACATTTTGGTCATCGGCAGCATTCAACTCTATCTGTTACTCAAAACGCCGGAACGGAACGCCGAAGCCGACCGCCTGGAAAGGGACGTTCTCGCCGGCCAATTTTTGCCCACCGTCGATATTTTGATCCCCACCTACGACGAACCCTCATTCATTCTCCGCCGCACGGTCATCGGATGTCAGGCGCTGGACTACCCCCACAAAACCGTCTACCTTTTGGACGACACCCGCCGGCCGGAAGTGAAACAGTTGGCTGAAGAATTGGGATGTCATTACCTGACCCGCCCCGATAATTTCGCCGCCAAAGCCGGCAATCTCAACCATGCCCTGGAATTCACCGAGGGCGAATTGGTCGCCGTTTTCGATGCCGATTTTATCCCGACCAAAAATTTCTTAAACCGCACCGTCGGCTTTTTTCAAGATGAAAAAATGGCTTTGGTTCAAACCCCCCAAAGTTTTTACAACCCCGACCCGATCGCCCGAAATTTGGGGTTGGAAAATATCATCCCCCCGGAAGAAGAAGTCTTCTACCGACAAATTCAGCCCTTCAAAGATGGGGCGGGGAGTCTCCTCTGCGCCGGAACCTCTTTTGTGGTCAGACGCACCGCTTTGGAACGGGTCGGCGGTTTCGTTACCGAATCCATCAGCGAAGATTACTTCACCGGCATTCGTCTGTCTGCGGTGGGCTACAAAATGGTCTATTTAAATGAGAAATTGAGCGCGGGATTGGCGGCGGAAACGATCGCCGAACACCTGACTCAACGGACGCGGTGGGCGCGGGGAACTTTGCAAGCATTTTTTATCGATTCTAATCCCCTCACCATCCCGGGTTTGACTTTCAGGCAGCGGTTAGGGCATTTGGAAGGGCTGCTGTATTGGTTTACGAGCATTTCCCGGGTTTTTTTGATATTGATGCCTTTGGCTTATGCGTTTTTGGGAGTCGTACCACTCCGCACCGACGGCCGGGAATTGCTGTACTTTTTTATCCCTTATTATTGTGTTTCTCTCCTCACATTTTCTTGGCTAAACCGGCGATCGCGCTCGGCTTTTTTGTCCGAAATATACGCCTTTTTCCCGTGTTTTCCGCTGGCGTTCGAGATCGTCAAAGTCATGCTTAACCCCTTCGATGGGGGATTTAAAGTCACCAAGAAAGGGACGCAAAAAGACGATTTGCAATTTTCTTGGAAATTGGGATTGCCGATAATTATGCTATTTTTTGCCACCTTAATCAGCCTATTTGTGAACTGGCAGCGGTGGTCAACTGTGGCGAATTTGGACGCATTTCCCGGGGTGAGATTGGGATTGATCTGGAGTGTTTACAATCTCATTATTCTGGCGGTCACGTTGTTGATTTTGATCGACATTCCAAAACCCGACGGTTACGAATGGTTGGCATTGCGTCGGGTCGTAAAACTCAAAATTGACGGACAAGAAACGCCCATTTGGGGGGTAACAAATTCGATGTCAGAGGTGGGCATGGAAGTGGCTTTAACCCAAAATTTGGGCGGGTTTATGGACAGCGATCGCCTGATGAAAAAATGCGAAAAATCGACATTTTATCCGATATCGCAGATAGCCGTAAATCTGACAATTTTGGATGAAAAACTGTCCCTGAAAGGGGCGATCGCCCATTACAACTGTTCCGGTGAATTTCCGACTCTTCGCGTGGCATTTGAGGGGGTGACAGTTGCCCAACATCGAAAATTGGTGGAGATGTTATTTTGCCGTCCCGGACAGTGGAAAGACTTGGAAAGTCCGGGGGAGTTGCGATCACTGTGGCTGCTGTTTAAAGTCTTGCTGAAACCGAGGTTTCTGTGCGATCGGAATGTCAGGGCGATCCGCGTTTCCCAGGTTTGATGTTTTGATTTAAACGAATTCGCGAAGTCGCGCTCGCCCTCCCATTTCCCTGTTTTCTCCCCCGGCGGTGGCGGAAATTTAGCCCCGGCAATGTCGTTCGATAAAGAGGGGCAACTCGGCTACCTCCAGGGGAGGACAAAACCCGTAACCCTGAATGCAGTGACATTCTTTTTCTGCCAAAAATTCTCGTTCTGCCGCCGTTTCTACACCTTCCGCAATGATCTGAAAATTCAACTGTTGAGCCAGACGCAAAATCGAGGCGACGATCGCCTGATTTTTGGAATTTTGGTCGATACCCGCAATAAAAGATCGGTCGATTTTTAAAATATCAAAGGAAAAATATTGCAGGTAAGATAGGGAAGCGTAACCCGTCCCGAAGTCGTCGATCGCAATTTGGATCTGTTCGGCTTGCAACCGCTTGAACTGTTCGGCGGCAACGCTGAGGTTATCCACCAACACGCTTTCCGTCAATTCCAACTTCAAAAGTTGGGGGGAAAAACCCGTCCGCTTGAGGATATCCACGGTGCGATCGACAAAATTGGGATCGGTTAATTGTTTGCCGGACACGTTCACCGCCACCGCCAAATCACCCGTCAGACTCTTTTGCCATTGCTTGACTTGGCGGCAGGCCGTTTCCAAAATCCAATAGCCGAGTTTGATAATAAAATGGGTTTTTTCGGCCCAGGGGATAAACTCGGCTGGGGCGACTACCCCATGTTCCGGAGAATCCCAGCGAAGTAAAGCTTCCACCCCGGAAATTCTGCCGCCGTCCAACTGCAATTGGGGTTGATACACCAGGCGAAACTCGTGGCGATCGAAGGCTTTTTCTAAATCGAAATTTCGGGATTCCAACAACCCATCCCGACTTTCGATCAGGTGGCACACCTGAAGCTGGAGAATTTCGACGATGCCGTAAAAGGTGGCGGATCTGGTGTCGTCGCATCAGGTTATAAACGACAAATAGATCGGTCACTTCCTCTTCCCGCAGACTGAAAACGGGGGTGGTCATCACCGCCCCGATCGCCGTTTTTTCCAAGTTCATCTCGCCGAGGGATAGGCGCACGATATCTCGTTCCGTGAGAATTCCCTGCAGTTGTCCCGCTTCGACGATCAAAATACAGCCGGCCATTTGATGGAAATCCGTCTGACTTTGACTTGCCAATTCTGTGGGTTCCGCATCCCGGGACTTGTGAATTTTGTCCGCGATCGGACATCCTATGATACCATTCATGAGGGGGAGGGCTTCCGCCAGGGGGGTTTGGGGAGAAACATGGACGGGATTGAGTAAAATTGCAGCTCGGACGTTCTGATCGAATTGTGAGGGCGAATTAATCATGATAACAGCGTTCTGAATGGGGACCCATTCTATTTATTGTAAGTCAGCGCTCACAACCCCATTCCTATCAAATTCTGATAATGAACCACAAAATATCTGCCATCGATGTGGCGGAAAGTTGAGTGTTGTCGATGGGATTATAACTGGTAACGACCCGAGCCGGTGGCGCCATCGTTGAGAACTGAAGGTTCGACATTTATCGAACGATCAAACTGTGTCGCAGAGTTGCGATCGCACCGACATCAAAATCCGCCCCATTTTGTTGAAACCGCTGCCGTCCGCACCGCAGCCCCAGTAATAATCCACGGGGGAATTCTCCACCAATTCTTCATCCAAAGTCGAGAGCAAAATCTCCCGGATGTCGGCGTGGGTTGCAAACTTTTTCAGCACCCCCCGCCGCATGATTTCATCTTTGACCCGGTTCCAGTCGCCGCGCAGGGGGCGTTTGCGATCGCGTCCCAGTCGGGCGGCATCTTTGGGGGTTTTCACCCGTTGAATCAAGTCCTCGTGGTGGGTTCCGGCGAACTTTTGGGCTTGAAAATAATGTTCCACCGTCGGCCACCAGCGATCGCACAATTCAAACCCGTGGAAGGAAAAATTAGAGAAACAACCGTGGGAACCCTGGCTGGTGTAAAAGTAGATAGTCATGGAAATGTCGGGGATAGGGAAGAGAAAAAAAGAATTTCAGGCTGTTTTAATTTCCTTAACCACCCAATCAAAGGTTTCCAAAACCTGCTGGAGGGCGAGGTCATCTTGCAGGGTAGACAATCGCAACGTCAGCGCCCGATATTCCGTCGGTTCCACGGGCAGAGATAGGCCGATGGAACTGAATTGACTGCGGAGTTCCGACCACTTTTCTTCATGGTCGAAGGGCGATTGGGAGGCGTATTTGTTGGAGGAAATTTCCAAGCGTCCGGAAATATCGACGCTGAATAATTTGTGGGGTTTCTTGCCTTTTTGGTGCAAACAAGCCGAAAAGCCGCCGTAGATATCTCCGGTTCCCCATTGAATCTCAACTTCCGGCTGTTGATGTTTCGCCCAGGCGTGAATTTTGTGGGCGAGTTCCGCCTCGTCGCCGCCCCGCCGGATTCGCAATTCGTCGAAAAAGGAATCTTCGTCCCAGCGCCGCCGTTCTCCGGTGGCGCTGGACTTTTTCTGCTGGGCCTCAGCCGTCTGGCCGATCACCCGGGGGACCAGGGTTCGCAATCCGTCCTGGCTGACATATTGCTTAATTTCCACGGCCCAAACTTCCCCGGGGTCGGTCTGTTCGTTGAGAAATTCGACCACCCGCCGCAGGGGGGGAGAAATCTCGTCGGCGACAAAGATCAGGCGAATTTTTCCGGCTTGCAAATTGGTTTTCACCTTTTGCCAGAAGCGTTCTTCGCTGGCGTTGGGCCCGAGAAATTCTTCAAAAACCTGTTCCGGGTCCCGGCCTTGTTCCCGGCAGTTGGCTTCAAACTGGGCGATGGTGGATTCGATCGGCCAGTAGAGGCTGACGTTGGCGGCGTAGTCGAGCATCAGGCCGATCGCCTTTTGGCGGACTTCGGCGTTGCGGGTGCGGCGAATTTCCACCAAGGTGGGGATGGCATCCTGGTCGATGAACAGGTGGTCGAGGGACCAGCGGCCACCGCCTTCCTCTTCGGGGGGAACAATCGCATCCCGAGAAATCAGCAGCCACCGCCGCGGCGTGGCGCGATCGATCTCATCCCCGGCGAGCAAGTTCGGATAAGCTTCGAGCAACTCCTGAAGCTGATCTTCGGAGTCGTAGGCCTGTTCCATCATCTCCACGAGTCGATCGTCATCCTGAACGAGATAAATGCCTCCACCCATAGAAATATCCTTGAATTGATGTTAGTTATCCTCGGCACCCGGTCCGGTCAGTCGGCCGGTAAAAACCTCTCGGGCTGGCCCGGTCATATAGAGCCGTCCGTCTTCGGCGGACCATTCGATCGCCAGACATCCCCCCGGCAGTTCCACCGTGGCGCGGCGATCGCAGTGTCCGGTCAAAACTCCCGCCACCACGGACGCGCAGGCACCGGTTCCGCAAGCCAAGGTCGCCCCGGCTCCCCGTTCCCAAACCCGCATTTTCAGATAGTCCGATCGCACCACCTGGATAAATTCCGTATTGGTCCGTTCGGGAAAAGCGGGATGGCGTTCAAACAGCGGCCCGATTTCGGCCAGGGGGACGGTCGCCACATCCTCCACGAAGGTGATGCAGTGGGGATTTCCCATGCTGACGCAGGTGACATCCCAGGATCGCCCCGCCACGTCGAGCACTACATTCACCACCTTATCATTCTCTCCGGCCAGGGTCGTGGGAATTTCTGCGGCCGACAGGTGCGGCGGTCCCATATCTACCTTAACCTGACCGTCCGGCAACAGTTGCGGGGTGATCGCCCCGGCGGGGGTGTCGATGCGGTAGGCGATCGCTTCTCCGGCTTTCCCCTCCAACTCGGCGACAAATTTCGCCAGACAGCGGATGCCGTTGCCGCACATTTGGGGTTCGGACCCGTCGGAGTTGAAGATCCGCATCCTGTAGTCCCCCCCCGCCGAAGTGGGGAGGGCGAAAATCACCCCGTCGGCCCCGATGCCGAAATTGCGATCGCACATCTGTACGGCCTGTTCCGGCGTGATGAGCGGCTCGGTCCGGTGGCGGTTGTCGATCAGGATAAAATCGTTTCCCAAACCGTGATACTTTGTAAACTCGATTGTCATAATTTTGTTTCCATTCGATTGCCATCCCCCGCGACAGGAGATTGTATCTCATCAACTCCCCGACCCACTGCCCGACCGAGGGAACGGGAGGACATCTGGGGCGATCGTATGATTGATGATATTTCACATTACCCGATCGATTATGCCTGAGTTCAACACCGGTTTGCCCAGCATTCGCAAGCTGCAAACCTACATCCAAGAAAAATCCGCCGTCGAGATCAAAGTGCTGACGGGGGATTCATTGGACGGACAGATCCTGTGGCTGGATCAGAACTGCCTCTGCCTCCAGGGGGGGGACGGAACGCCCATTTTGGTTCGGTTCGACGCGATCGCCTACATCCGGCCCAAAGGCTGATCCTAAACCGCTTCCGGCTGGCTTTCCGGGGGCGAGGATGGGGTGGGACGTTCCGCTTCTTTTTCCTTGGGTTTCCCAGGCTTCGATGGCTGGGCGGGGATGAGCTCCCGTCGGGCCTGGTTAATATCGTGAAATCCCCCGCACATCAATAGGCGATCAGCGGCCTGGATCTCCGTACCGCGATCGGGCCAGCGGATAAATTTTCCGTCCCGGCGGATGGCTTGAACTTGAATGTTATAGCGGTTGAGCAGATCGACATCGGCCAACGGTTTCGACACCGCCGGACTGTGTTCGGGCACCTGTATCCACTGACAGGAGATGCTTTCCGCCGGAATCGCCACTTCCCCCCGCGCCAGTTGATCCAGGGTCGCCATTTCCGCCGGTTCCCCCACCACCAGCAATTTATCGTCCGGTTTCAAGGGGGTCTGGGGATCGGGATAGTCGAGTTGTTCCCCATCGGCCCGCCGGATCGCCATGAGGGCGACCCCGGACAGGCGCCGCAGGTTGGTTTCTTCGATCGTCATTCCGGTGAGGGGAGATCCCTTGGGGAGGGAATACCAGTGGCTGTTGAGGTCCTGGACGACATCTTGCAGGTTGCGGGTGGTTTCGGAGAGTGAGGTTTGGGGGCGCAGGGTTTGATAGTGGCTGTCGCGGATCTGTTGCATTTCCTGCTGAATTTGCAGGTTGGGTAGTCCCATGCCGAATAGCAAGTGTGACGATAATTCCAAACTGGCCTCGAAGTCCGGTTGAACCACTTCCCGGGCGCCGAGTTGGTAAAGCAATTCCAGATCGCGATCGCGGTAGGCGATGGCGGTGATGTCCAGATCGGGGGAAAACTCCAGGGCCCGTTTCAGACAGAGGCGGGTCGTCATGGGGTCTGGAAGTGCGATCGCCATCGCCCGGGCGCGATCGACCCGGGCGGTTTCCAAAACGTGCAGGCTGGCCGCGTTGCCGTACAGATAGGGGATCTGGGCATTTCGCAATTCTTGGATCGCCGCCTCAGACTGGTCGATCGCCAGCACCGGATAGCCGTGGCCCCGCAACAGTTGCACCAAAATTCGCCCCATGCGACCGTACCCGCAGACGATGATGTGGTCTTGCCAGGGCAAGTCCTCGGATGCCTCGATGGGAAAGGAACTCTGTTCGAGGAATTTCGCCAGCCGCGGCACCGTCTCCATCCAATCCAGCAATTTCGGCACCAACTGCAACACGAAGGGCGCGATCACCAGCGTCACGGCTGTGGTTCCCAAAATCAGCAGATAGACGGGGCGGGCGACCAGTCCCAACACCTGGCCGGCGCTGGCCAACACGAAGGAAAATTCGCCGATCTGGGCCAGTCCCAACCCGACGATGATGGAGGTTTTCAGGGGATAGCCGAAGGCTCGGACGATGGGGATGACGATCGCGGATTTGCCGACGACGACCAAAAACACCAACCCCAAAATTAATTCCAAATGCTGCCACAGAAATACCGGGTCGATGAGCATCCCCACGGAGACGAAAAACAGGGTGGCGAAGATGTCCCGCAGGGGTTCGACATAAGTTAGGGTTTGGTCGGCGTATTCTACCTCGGAGATCATTAGGCCCGCGACGAAGGCGCCCATTTCGATGGAAAATCCCAGGCGTTCCGTCAACAAAGCGATGCCCAGACAGAGGGTGACAACGCCCAGGAGAAACAGCTCACGGCTCTCTGTACGGGCGAGAAACCGCAGCAGGGGAGGGATCACCCACAACCCAAATCCGACCGCTCCCAGGGCAAATAGGGCGATGAACAGGAGCGATCGCCCGACGGCCAGCCCGATCGCTTCGGCGGGGGAGTCGAGGGCGGGGAGCACGGCCAACATCAGCCCCAGGGCGAGATCCTGCACGACCAAAATCCCCAGCATGATCTGGCCGTGTTGGGTGCTGGCCTCGTTGCGCTCCATCAGGCATTTGAGGACGACGGCGGTGGAGGATAGGGACAAAATCGCCCCCAGAAAGATTCCCTGGACGGGGGATGTCACCCACCCCATGACGAGGGATGCGATCGCGGTGACGGCGACGGTGAGGACGATTTGCAGGCCCCCGCCTCCCAAACTGATATTTTGGACTTTTTTGAGTTCCCCGAGGGAAAATTCCACCCCTAAGGCGAACAGCAAAAAGGCGACCCCAAATTGAGCCAGGGTTTCTACTTGAATCACTTCTTTGATTAGTCCGAGTCCGGCCGGTCCCACCACCATCCCGCCGATCAAATAACCCAGGAGTGCGGGTTGTCGCAGTAGGGATGCCAGCAGTCCCCCTCCCGTGGCGGCGGCGAGGACTAATACCAGATCGATGATGAGTCGGAAATCTTCTTGCACGGGTGTTTGAGGATGACGGTTGCACTTCAGATATTTAGTATGACGCGATCGCGCCGGGTGTGGGAGTCGGTATTAGGGAGTCGGTATTAGGGAGTCGGAAGTAAGGAGTCGGCATAATGTTGACGAGTCTCACATCGATAAAGGATATGTAACTGCGCCGGTGCGCCGCGCTATATCTACTCCCGATTTTGGAAGACCGGGCGCGGCACGACAAGGTTTAATAAGAGAGGGAAATACGGATTCGACGAGAGGGCGATCGAGTTTGTTGCCTTCAAAATCCCAGCCCTACGTACAACTGCTGGTCATGCGATGGCTCAATTTGCAGAATAGATACCCCGTTTCGGGTTGAAATTCAAACGAAAAACGCCAGGGAGACAAGTCCCAATCCTCATCGTGGGGCCGCATTGTCCAGAAACAACCTTTCAATTCGGAACCTTGATACTCGCAGCCGGAAATTTCTTTATATTTGATTTTTTGAATCTCCGATAATCCTTGAAAATTCGTCATCGTTGTCGTTTATACTCATTCTTTGACCGCCAATTCAACCCGTTTAAATCCGATCGCAGCCCCTCCAATTCCTCTCCCCGTCCCCCGCGCCCCGGCGGCGAAGTTTCCGATGTCACCCCAAATACAATCTGATTGGATACAATAAACCGGATATCCACGATTCGAGTTAGCTGGCAGGTTGATGATCCAATTGCAAGAGTACGCTTTACCCGGCACCCGGAAACGCAGTCGGGGACTGCGACGCCTGACGGGCGGTTTCTGTTTGGCACTCGCCACCCTCGCCCTGATTTTATTGGCGAAACCCGCCGCAGCCTTTCAGGTGCAGGTGTCGCCCACTTCTCCCCAGTTGGGGGATACGATTTCGGTGGTGGCGAACGGCGCGAGTGGGGAACCGACGGTGACGATGGCGGGCAAAAATTACCCCATGTTCCCGATGGGAAACGGGCGCTATCGGGCGTTACTTCCCACGACACCACTGGACGCGCCAGGGCCGAAATCCCTGCAAATTAGCGACGGTAGCCGACAGAGTACGGTAAATGTCCAACTGCGCGATCGCTCCTTCCCCACCCAGTCTATCTGGCTACCCCCGGACAAGGAAAGTCTGACGGGGACGGATCTGGAGTTCGATCGCGTGGCGGAATTTAAAGCGATCGTCACCCCCGAAAAGTATTGGAACGGGCCGTTTGAGCGTCCGAGTTCCGGTTACGTCAGCACGATTTACGGTGTCCGGCGCTATTATAACGGCGAGTTTGCCGAAAATTATTACCATCGGGGCGTGGATTATGCGGCGGGAACCGGTTCCCCGGTCGTCGCCCCGGCCGCGGGCCGGGTGGCGTTGGTGGGGCGGGAGTCGGAGGGGTTTGAAATCCACGGCAACACCGTGGGCATCGACCACGGCCAGGGTGTCACCAGCATTTTTATTCACCTGAACCGGATCGACGTCCGGGAGGGGGAGATGGTGCGGGCTGGCCAGATCATCGGCGGGGTGGGGTCGTCCGGGGCTTCCACTGGGCCGCACCTGCACTGGGGCCTGTACGTCCACTCTCAGGCGGTCGATCCGGTGCCGTGGCGCTACGAGGGTGTCGATTGAGATGGGTGAGGGCGAATTGATTATTGAGAGCGACCGAATTTGATCGAGGGGCGGGGAGGACGGATGGCGGAGGATTTGCCAATTGTCCTTCCCTGAAAGATACTTTTAACGCCCGACAAACGTAGTACCATAGACAAAGATTCAGCGACATCTCAAGAGTCGATCGCCGTCAATTGAAAGAAATTGTCGTGGAATTGCCGGGCCCACCGAGTCTTTCCCATTCCACGGAGTTTGAGCAAGTCTTCGTTTTGGGGCATTTTGCTCGGTCATTTCGTGAGAGAACTGTTATCAAAGTCTGAAGGGTTGTTGGTTGGGTTCGGATAGCCAATTGTGGCGGTGATCGAGTTGCCCTTGTCGTCCGGAAGGGATGAGGCTTTAGACCCAATTTTGTGATAAAACTGATGTTGCGATCAGCTAGGAAGCTTATGAGCATTGAAAAAATTGTCGATCAAGCGTTGCAGGATGGTTATCTGACGCCGTCGATGGAGGCGGAGGTGGGGCGAATCTGCAATACGGCCTCGGAGTTGTCGATCGAGGAGTACATGGCTCTCGATCGCCTGATGGGTGCGCTGCTGACCGGGGAAGTGGTGGTATTGCCCCGCAAACAGTTTATCAACGTGATGGAAGAATTGGTTCTCAGCGAGGCGATCTCCCAGGCGGTTGAGATTGACAAGGACGGCGACCAATCTTTGGATGTGGGGGATATCGCCGCCTACGCCCTCAACCGGCTGCCGCCCCTCTACGCGACGACGGAGGAGGGCGCCCAGTACCAGCGATCGCGGGCCAAGGAAGAACTGCAAAGCCTGATTGCGAGCCAGGTCAAGGAGGCGATTGCCCGCAATTTAGACCGGGCTGCACAAAACCAGACGGTTTTAGGTCAGATCTCCGATACGCCTCTGTTGGAACAGATGAATATTTTGCTCAAAGCCTACGCCGCGGATTACGAACCCGACGACGAGAGCGAACCGAGTACGCCCAATTAGATGGAAACAGTGGCGGGTTCTCGGTTCCGGAGCCGGAAAGGGGGCCGCGATCGCCGAGTTCCCGCCTTCCCGTGTTCCGGTTTAAGAGTCGGAAACGGCTTCTTCCGCAGACTCGTTCGGGGATTCGTCGCCCGGAGCCGAGCCTGCCGCTTCTTTTTGGCGCTGTTCCCGCTTCTTGCGTTCGGCCTGGGTCAACTCGTCCATCGCGATCCGCGCCTGGGCGACTTTTTCCAGGTTGCTGCGGTACAGGTCGAGATCTTTGATCAGCTTGTCTTTGGGCAGGTTCAACCCCTCGCTCAGATGGCCGAGTACCGTTTCCAACCCTTCTTTGTCGGCGACTTGCTCCGGTTCGCTTTTTTCCACCAGGGTATACAAACCGATGGCGAACAGCCGGGAATATTTGAACTTGGGATGGGTGGCGACGGCGTGGAAGGTCTGCTGCAGGCGATCGCCCCCGGCGTTATCCCGGGCGGCTTTGGCCCGCTCCTGCAAATTGTTGACGGACTCGGCCGCGGCGATCGCTTCGACTTCTCTGGCATCCGCCCGATATTGCTGGGGATCGCTCTCTTGCGACCCGATCAAAGCCGTGTAAATGGACCCGACGTCGGCTTCCGGCTTGTACCCCTGCATGAAGCGATCGAATGCCGTAACGACACCGAGGGCATAGATGGGATCGTATTGGAAATCGACATTGACCGCCAACAGGTGCATCTCCACCATCAATTCCTCGACCACGCGACGGTAGATCGAGTTGATGGGGCGAGTGTGAATGTTGTAAAACGCTCGCTTGGTATCTGAAACAGTGCGGATGTTGTTCACAAGTCAATCTTAAGAGGGACTTAATATATTATTGTCCCCTGACAAGGTAAGTTTGCCAAGTCAAGGGGAGGGGCACAGGGGCAGAGGAGGCAACGGTCAAGCTTCGGTAAGCTTCGGTAAGCTTCGGTAAGCTTCGGTAAGCTTCGGTAAGCCGAGGAAGCTTCGGTAAGCTTCGGTAAGCTTCGGTAAGCAGAGGAGGCCGAGGAGGCAGAAAAGCTTCGCTTCCTATTGCCTGTTGCCTGTTGCCTGTTGCCTATTCCCTACACCCTACACCCTACACCCTACACCCTAATTCTCCCCACACCCCACACCCCACCGAGCACACCCCACCGAGCACACCCAAAAATTATGTTTCAACCACTGATAGCCTTAGCCACCTACATGGCGGGGGAATTTGAAAATCGGGAACAGGCGATCGCCGATCCGGCTTGGTACGTCCACCTGAAATTGTGGCAGCGGCCGATTCCCGCGCCTTTATTTGCCGGGGGGATCGGTTTCTTTGCGGAACAGGCGAGTCTGGTGAACGGCGAAAATCGCACCTATCGGCCCCGCATCTTGCATCTATTCGACCCCGGGGAGAATCCTGAAACCTTGCGGGTGCAGTATTATATGCCCGAGGATTTTGACGGGATTTTGGGGGCGGGGCGCGATCGCGATCGCCTCAAAACCCTCACCCCCGACCAATTGGAATTATTGCCCACCTGCGCCCTCGATGTCACCTGGGAGCGACTGGAGGGGGACGCCTACCGCTTCCGCACGGCCGCGCGATCGCAGTGCCGTTTCACCTACAAAAATCAAACCTACCGGGTCGATCTGGGATTTGAAGCCACCCCAGAGCAATTTCTCAGCTTCGATCGCGGCATCGACCCCGAAACGGGACAAGCAACCTGGGGCGCCCTGTTGGGACCGTACCAATTCATCAAGAACCGGGACTTCAGTGCTGAACTCCCGGCCGATTTCCAACCTTGAAATTTCACGAGGGGTTTTCCCTCAACTCGCCCGAACGCCGCCGTCGAGGGCTTCTTCTTCCGTCTCAAAAATCTCGAACACCGAATCCATCATCGTGACTTCAAACACGAGTTTGGCTTCCGGGTGAACGTTGCAGATGCGGAAGCTCCCCTTGACTTTATCAGCATCTCGCATTCCCGCGACCAAGGAAGTCAAGCCGGAACTGTCGATAAAGTTCACCTGACCCAAATTCACCACCACATGGCGGCTGAGTTTGGATATGCACTCTTGCAGCTTCAGGCGAAATTGCCAAGCCGTGGTGATATCCAAGCGCCCTGTCGGGGCTAATACGATGACTTTCGTGCCATCCTGGGTCGTATGTTCCTTTTGATCGATATGAATCACTGACCGTCCCCTCTGAAATTCTTGATCGTGCGATGGTTGCTTCTTTGACTGTAAGTTTAACTCAGACCCGGTGTTCGGGAGCAGTCCAGTTTGCCCAATCCTGGGGTTTCAAGAACGTCTCGTACAGTTCGGCTTCCGGCGTACCCGGTTCCGGTTGATAACCGTACTCCCATCTTACCAAAGGAGGCAGAGACATGAGAATCGATTCGGTGCGGCCTTTGGTTTGCAGGCCAAAAATGGTGCCGCGATCGTAGACCAGGTTAAATTCTACATATCTGCCCCGGCGATAGAGTTGGAAATTCCGTTCGCGATCGCCGTATTCCGTCGAGTTGCGGCGTTCGACGATGGGGACGTAGGAGGGGAGGAAGGATTTGCCGCACTCTTGGGCGAACGCGAATAGCTGTTCCCAATCTCGGGGTTCCGGGGCGCCGATGCGATCGCTGTAAACCGCCGCTTCACTTTCGCTGTGGGGTCCCCGGTAGAGTTTGCCCTCTCCCCCCTGGTAGTCGAAGAAAATCCCGCCGATTCCCCGGGCTTCGTCCCGGTGTTTCAGATAAAAATACTCGTCGCACCAGCGCTTGAACACGGGGTAATATTCGGAATGGTGGCGATCGCAGGCGGCTTTGAGGGTCTGGTGGAAGTGCGCCGCATCTTCCGGGAAAGGATAGTAGGGCGTCAGATCGGCGCCGCCGCCGAACCACCACACCGGGCCGGCTTCAAAATAGCGGTAATTCAGGTGAACCGTGGGGACGTAGGGGTTGCGGGGGTGGAGCACCATCGAAGTCCCCGTGGCATAAAATCCGTGCCCTTCCGCCTCCGGACGCTGGGCCAAAATCGAGGGCGGCAACTGTTTGCCCCACACTTCGGAAAAGTTGACCCCCCCCTGTTCAAATACGTTGCCGTCCCGGATCACCCGAGAACGGCCCCCGCCCCCCTCGGGACGTTCCCAGGCATCTTCCATAAAGGTTTGGGCACCGTCGAGTTGTTCCAACCCGGCACAGATCTCGTCCTGAATGTCTTTCATCCACGCGCTGACGCGATCGCGGGAATCGGCCGGGGGAGGGGCTTGGGGCGAAGCGGTCTCGGAAACTGGGGAAACTGTCATAAACGCATGAACCTCTAAATCTCGTCTGTCTGGCTGCCAACGAGCGCGAATCCAGCCAAACGATTTAATCTTCCCGGTATTGGGACGATCGCGTCAAGTTGTCTGTATTGGAAGTCCACATAACTTAACAAGAGAGGGTGTAGGGGGTAGGGTGTAGGGGGTAGGGAATTTGAGATTGTAGGGGCGCAAGGCTTGCGCCCTGATTTTAGATTCTTCCCACCTTGCCTCCTCCGCTTTTCAATAATCAAATCTTGGGAGTAAGATTGGTATTTCTTATCAAAGAGCGGTCGTGCAAGGTGGGAAACAGACGATACTCTAGATCTAGTCGTTAAAATTTTCGGTTTTAATCGTCTTTAATCGTCCGAATTGCTCCCATCAGATAGCCCGACACGCAAAAATTATGTCAGATCAGCTAGATGCCCGGTCCGTACTCGAAGTTTTAAAGCCGGTTCAAGACCCCGAACTGCAAAAGAGTTTGGTGGAATTGAACATGATCCGGAACGTGGAAATTGACGGGGGGGACGTCCGCTTCACCCTGGTCCTGACCACCCCGGCCTGTCCCCTGCGGGAGTTCATCGTGGAAGATTGCCAGAAGGCTGTCAAGCAGCTTCCCGGCGTGGAGACGGTGGAAGTGGAGGTGACGGCGGAAACGCCCCAGCAGAAATCGTTACCCGATCGCCAGGGGATCGAAGGGGTGCGGAATATTTTCGCCATCTCCAGCGGTAAAGGCGGGGTGGGGAAAAGCACCGTCGCCGTCAACGTGGCGGTTTCCCTGGCCCAGAGTGGCGCCAAGGTGGGGTTGATCGACGCGGATATCTACGGACCCAACGACCCGACTATGCTGGGTTTGGCGGACGCCCAGGTGATGGTCCAGCAGACGCCCCAGGGCGATCGCTTGGAACCGGCGTTCAACCACGGCGTCAAGTTGGTGTCGATGGCGTTTCTGATCGATCGCGATCAACCCGTGATTTGGCGTGGCCCGATGTTGAATGGGATCATCCGCCAGTTTCTCTACCAGGTGGACTGGGGAGAATTGGATTACCTGATCGTCGATATGCCGCCGGGAACCGGGGACGCCCAGTTGACCCTCGCCCAGGCGGTCCCGATGTCCGGGGCGGTGATCGTCACCACGCCGCAGGAGGTGTCCCTGCTCGACTCCCGCAAGGGGTTGAAAATGTTCGAGCAGTTGGGTGTCTCGATTTTGGGCATCGTGGAAAATATGAGCTATTTTATCCCGCCGGATCTGCCCGATCGCAAATACGATATTTTTGGTTCCGGGGGGGGACAGAAAACCGCCGATGAGTTGGGAATTCCCCTGTTGGGGGCGATCCCGATGGAAATGCCCGTCCGGGAAGGCGGCGACGCCGGGGTTCCGATCGTGGTTTCCGATCCTGAGTCGGTTTCAGCCAAGGAACTCAAAGCGATCGCCCAACAGATCGCGGCGCGGGTGTCCGTGGCGGCGCTGGCTTAAGTGCCTGGGGGTTCGCTGCGGCGAGCCCGAGAAACTGAGGGTGTAGGGTGTAGGGTGTAGGGTGTAGGGTGTGGGGAAGGGGAAAAAAACAGTCCTCATTGCCCGTCCCCTCGAACCTTCAATTTCGTACCTCACCGAGCGTTAGAAACGCTATAAACTTGGAGATATCAAAATTTAGATCAAGGGAAAAACAGCGATGATTTTGCCAGGTTCAGCAGTGCGGGTGGTCAATCCCGGCGATACCTATTATGAATTTCAGGGACAGGTGCAGCGGGTCGCCGACGGCAAAGCTGCGGTTTTATTTGAAGGGGGAAATTGGGACAAATTGGTGACGTTCCGCCTCTCCGAATTGGAAGCGATCGACACCACCGCCGGCCGGAAAGGGAAAAAGTAGGGTGTAGGGTGTAGGGTGTAGGGTGTAGGGTGTAGGGAAAAGAAACCGCACCCTCACCCAACTGCAAACGCGCGATCGCCCGTCGCCATAAAAATTTGGGGGAACGCAAAATCAACAATTATTAATTATTAATTGTTAATTATTAATTGTTAATTGTTTCCCCCTTTTTTGTCGGTTCAGTCGTCGGTTAATAAACTGGCCAACAGTGCTTTTTGGGCGTGCATCCGGTTTTCGGCCTGGTCCCAAACCCGCGATCGCGGGCCTTCGATCACCCCGTTGGTGATTTCTTCGTCCCGGTGGGCGGGCAGGCAGTGCAGAACGATCGCGTCGTCCGCCGCCGCCCCGACCAGTTTTTCATTGACTTGAAAAGGCATAAAAACGGGGATGCGATCGTCCGCCTCGGATTCCTGTCCCATACTCGCCCAGACGTCGGTATACAGGACGTTGCAATCCTTCGCCGCCTCCTGGGGATTATCGGTGACGCTCACCTCCGTTTTTCCGGATGCGATCGCCTTTGCCTGTTCGACAATTTCCGCGTCCGGCGGATATTTGGAAGGGGTGGCGATCCTGACGTTCATCCCCACCATCGCACAGCCCAACAACAGCGAATGAGCCATGTTATTTGCTCCGTCGCCGAAGTAGGTCAGGGTCAATCCCGCCATGCGGCCGAAACACTCTTGAACGGTCATCAAATCCGCCAATACCTGACAGGGATGTTCGCGATCAGTGAGGGCATTTATAACCGGAATTTCGGCAAAATTTGCGAAGGTTTCCAAGTCCTTTTGTTCAAAAGTTCGGATGGCGATCGCATCCAAATAGCGGCCCAAAACGCGGGCTGTATCAATCAATGGTTCCCCGCGACTCACTTGGGTGACGCTGGGATTCAGGTCGATCACCTGCCCCCCCAACTGATACATCGCCACGGAAAAACTGACGCGGGTGCGGGTCGAAGCCTTGGAAAACATCAACCCCAAAACCTTCCTTCGCTGGAGTTTCCGCATCCCCGATTTGAGTTGAATTGCCAGGGATAAAATACCGTGCAATTCCGCCGTACTCAAGTCGGCCAAACTCAGCAAATCTCGTCCTTTTAATGAGTCCATTTCTTGCCCCCTCTTGGCTGCAAATTTCCGTCCTGCGGCAACTCTCAGGCGGGTTGTCTGACGGGTGGGGAATCGAGTTCGGGTCGGTTTTGCTGCCGCAACTGAGCGATCGCACCGTCGAGCAACTCGCATCCCGCCTCCACCGTCTCGACCCGGGCCAGCCGTTCCCGCAGTTCGTTCGCTCCTGGGAAACCTTTAGCATACCAAGTCATGTGTTTTCGGGACTGATAAATTCCACGCTGCCCTTTGTACACCCAGAGTGCTTGCAAATGCTCCTTCGCACATTCCAGCCGCTCCGCCGCCGTCGGCAGTGCCTTGGTGCAGCCCGTTTTCAGGAAATGGTCGATCTCTCCCACCAAAAACGGATAACCGAGGGTTCCGCGAGAACACATCACCCCGTCCGCTCCCGTTTCTTGCAAACATTTCACCGCCGACTCCACGGAAATAATATCCCCGTTGGCGATAACGGGAATCGACAAACTTTCCTTAACTTTGGCGATCCATTCCCAATTCGCTTTTCCGGTGTAACCCTGGGCGCGGGTGCGTCCGTGGATGGTGATCATCTGCGCCCCGGCATCTTCCATCCGCCTGGAAAAGTCCAAAATATTGATTTCGCCATCGTCCCAGCCGATGCGGGTTTTTACAGTGATTGGAACCGCCACCGCTTCGACGAGCGATCGCACGATTTCTGCGGCGACTTCCGGCTGTCGCAACAGGGAAGAACCCCCGCCATTTTTGGTAATTTTATTGACGGGACACCCCATATTAATATCCACCGTATCCGCCCCCTCCGCGACCGCTTTCCGCGCCGCATCCGCCAAAAAATCCGGGCGGCAGTCGAACAGTTGGATGCTGATGGGACGTTCGCCGGGATCGATTTCCATGATGATCGGCAACTCCCGGACGTGGCGAATTTGGGAGGCGTGAACCATCTCGGTGTACATCATCGAAGTGGGGGCATAACGTCGCACCAGGCGCCGGAACACCAAGTCCGTGACGCCGGACAGGGGAGATTGCAGCACCCGGCTGTTGACTTCCAAATTGCCAATTTTCAGGGGTGCGGACAGGCGGTGTTTGAGTTCGGTTGGGAGCACGGACATTGGGGGTTCGGATTGATGCGATCGACAGGGCTCATTTATTATATCGCATTTTGTTGTAGGCAATAGGCAATAGGCAATAGGCGACAGGCGGGTTAGAGAGCGACTGTCCGGAGAGTCCTGGCAGTTGTTATAGAGAAGAAAGGCGGAAGGGCTAATTTCTCTGTGTCCCTCTGTGCCTCTGTGGTTCATTTTCCGAATTTTATTAGATTAGATGATTTCCGATTTACAAAAACCGTTCCAAAACCTCGGCGGTTTCCCGTCCGGTTTTCTCCCAGGAAAATTGGGTTGCCCTGGCGAGTCCCCGCTGGCGAAGTTGCGATCGCATTTGGGAATCGTCCGCCAAGGTTTTCATCGCTGCGGTTATTTCTTCGACGTGATAGGGATTGATTAATAGTGCCGCGTCTCCGGCGACTTCGGGGAGGGAGGACAGGTCGGACGTGATGACGGGAGTGCCGCAGGCCATCGCTTCCAAAACGGGAAATCCGAACCCCTCCCAAAGGCTGGGAAATACGAGGGCTATCGCACGATTGATGACTTGGGGTAATTCAGTCGCAGAAACGTAATCGAGAAATTTAATTCGTTGACTCAATCCCAATGTTTCTGCCTGTTGTTTCAATCGCGGCGTGTAGGTGTTGTCAGTCGGCCCCGCCAGCCACAATTCATAATCGCTATTATCGGATAATGCGGCAAATGCGTCGATCAGGCGGGGGAGATTTTTGTAGGAATCGTGCCTGCCGAGATAGAGGAAGTAGTTGTCGGCGGGGAGGTCGAGGAATTGAAAGCGATCGCGATCGTATCCCAGCAAAATCGGCGTTATTTTTTTGGCGGGAATTTCCAACATTTCGGTCAAGCTGTCCGCCGTCGATTGGGAATTGCAAATAATATGTTCGGCTTGCCTGAAAACGGCGGGAACGTAGGTCTTAAAATAGGCGGTCAGCCGCGAACCGGGACGGGGAAATTTCAGGGGGATTAAGTCGTGTGCCATGACGACAGACCGGCAGCGGGAATAGAGCGGCGCTTCCGGCAGGGGAGAAAAGAGCAAACTGGCGTTTAATTGTTGATAGAGAGAAGGTAATTTAAACTGCGTCCACAGCAGCCGTCTCAAATGTCCCTTCGTCCCTTCGTCGGGGGTCATGTTGTCGGGAATTTGATGGCATTGATAGCCGGGAATTTTATGTCCCGACAGCAATAGGGGATTTAGAGAATGCAGGTGGGGGAGGATGTTTTCTGCATAAACCGATATTCCGGTGGGTTTGGGGATTAAAACGGAGAGGTTGACGGCGAGTTTTTGAGATTCAGTCAAGGTTGTCAAATAATTGATCGATTTGATAGCACGACGGGAATGAGTTGGGACAGTCGGAAGATTTCACCACAGAGGCACAGAGGACACGGAGAAGTTATTTGTCCTCGTCAATATCCGGACTGCCACGATAGGCGGATTTTATCATAGATTGACGGTTTGCGGGGTGTGGCATACAGGTGATCAGCCGAAATTGTCGTTTTATCCCCCCCAGCCCCCCTTTGTAAGGGGGGATAATTAGGGAAAGTCCCCCTTTGTAAGCAGGAGAATTGGGGTGAAGTCCCCCTTACAAAGGGGGATTTAGGGGGATATTCCCCCTGTCATTAGAGGGAAAAATGCTGTCTTTAAAATTTGAATGATTTCCTGTCGGCAACTCGGCGAAGTCCATTCCAA
>NZ_JAYFER010000233.1:0-17576 GCF_055795065.1 Lyngbya sp. CCY1209 | reverse complement strand
AAATCATCTGAAGATGATTGGGAAATTTGTACAGATCTGACTAGAAATTTGCCTCCTGGAGCCCCCCCTGCCTCCTGGAGCCCCCCCTGCCTCCCCTGCCTCCTCCGCCCCTGTGCCCCTCTACCTCCTCTGCCTCCTGGAGCCTCCCCTGCCTCCTGGAGCCCCCCCGTTAGATAGATATGACAAGGAAAACCGAGTAGCCCTATGAAAGCCGTTTTAATGACAGAAGCCGGCCCCGCCGATGTCCTGAAACTCGAAGAGGTTGCCGACCCGCAACTGCAAACGGAAACTCAGCTTTTGGTGCGACTGCACGCGGCCGGCATCAACCCCATCGACACGAAACTCCGCAGTCGGGGGACGTTTTATCCCGACCAGATGCCCGCCATTTTGGGCTGCGACGGGGCGGGGGTCGTGGAGGCGATCGGAGAAGAGGTCGAAAATTTTGCCGTCGGCGATGAGGTTTACTTCTTCGATGGCGGACTCGGGGAGGCGACCGGAAATTACGCCGAGTTGACGGTGGTGGACGAGAAGTTTGTCACCCACAAACCCACTTCATTCGGCTTTGCGGAGGCCGCGGCGGCGCCCCTGGTGTTGATTACGGCCTGGGAGTCGCTGTACGATCGCGGGCGGTTGCAGCCCGGACAGCAGGTGCTGATCCACGCCGGGGCGGGGGGTGTGGGTCATGTGGCGATCCAGTTGGCTAAATTGCAGGGGGCGGAGGTCGCCACCACGGTGGGCTCGCCCGAACACGCGGCGTTTGCGAAAGAATTGGGCGCCGACCTGACCATCAATTACAAAGAAGAAGATTTTGTGGAGGCGGTGCTGAATTGGACTCACGGCGAGGGGGTCGATTTGGCGTTCGATACGGTGGGGAAAGATACGTTTTTTCAGACGGTCTACGCCGTCCACAATTACGGCGATCTGGTGACGCTCTTGGAACCGGATTTGAGTTTGGGAAATCTGAAGGAAGCCCGGAAACGGAATCTGCGGATATCTCTGGAATTGATGTTGACTCCGGCCCTGCAAAATCGGGAGGACGATCGCCTCGATCAGACGAAAATCCTGCAACAATGTGCGCGGTTGATCGATGAAGGGAAGTTGAACGTTCACTTGAATCGAACCTTTCCCCTCGCCGAGGCGGCGGCGGCCCACGAGTTTTTGGAAGCCGGGGGAATGCAGGGGAAATTGGCGTTCGCGATCGTTGAAGAATAGGGCGATCGGCCGTTAAAATTGTCGGAGAATATACGCCAAAGCCGTACAAAATTCGGTATATTCTCCGTTATCCTTCAGTTCGGTAAATCCCGCAATTAATTTTTGTTTTTCTAATTCTTCTAATTCATCCAAACCTTCTGTAATTGCTTCGATCGCGCCCCGTCGCATCGCCCTGAGTTTGTCGATATTCAAACCGAGTTTCTCAATCGTTGTCTCGGCAGCTTCTTGTAATTTTGGATCGGAAGTCGGTCGGATTTCTCCCAATTCTGTATAGGTGAAATATCGTTCGCAGTTTTCTTCCAGAGGCGAAACCAGCAATTTGGGATCGTACCAGTCTTTTTTATAATGTCCGCAGTGAATCGGAAGCGGCGGGGGTTCCTCCCGTTCTCCCTGACAGGAAACCAACAGATTGTTGTAGTCAATCGCCAATTCTGGATAGTGCGTCCTGGGTTTCAAATGTTCGATATGACTGTCTTCGAGGAAAATCCGCCGCTGACAGTAACAGCAAATATATCCCTGTTCCCGCAACAAGCTGTCATGGAGTTGAGGTTTTTCCGGCGATCGCAAATCGTCCCAAGTCGGTTCCCAATCTTCATTCTCTTGGGATTTCCACTGCTGAAAACTGGCGGGCTCCCCTGATTTTTTAATGAATTTCATCGATTCAATATTTCTCGCCTCCGAATCGAGACATTGGCTTTGACTAACTCGGGTTCATCTTCCCCGATTTCCGCCGCAATTTCTTGCCGGAGTTCTTTGGCTTTCTCCAAATTACCGTCGTCGATTAATCGAAATAAATTTAGTAATTTTTCTTTGATTTCCAACGGACGGGCCGGAACTCCCATCAAATCTTCTAAAATCCGATTGCTATCTCGCCCGAATGAACTGTCCGGGTGCTTGACAATTGTGTTATCATCGACTTTTTCGAGAATATAAATACTGTTCGGCTGGACTTGACTGACGACTTGGGGGGAATGGGTGGTAATGATAAATTGACAGTTGGGAAACGTTTCAGTTAAAATCGGCAAAACTCGGCGTTGCCAGCCCGGATGCAAATGCTGTTCGATTTCATCAATTAAAACGACGGCACTTCCTTGGAGGGGATCGGATAGAGACGGTTGAGAAATAGCCAAGCGTCTCGCCAAATCTCCCGCCATTGCGAGCAAACTTTTTTCTCCATCCGACAGGCGATCGACGATTAATTCTCGATGATTTTTTCGGATCGTCATCCGCAATTGAGGTTTGCGTCGGACTCTCAATTCGTCAAATTCATCCCCTAAAATTGAATGAATGGCTTTGCGGACGGATTCGAGTTGGCGATCGCGATATTCACTGTCATCTATTCTATCTTCATTTTCCACATCTTCCAAAGCGCGAAACCACTTGAAAAAGTTCTCAAAACTGATTTGAATTCCGGTCAATGCTTGCTCATAAGCATCAACTTGGGTGGGTGTATAATTATCTTGAATTTCTAAAGAAATCTCCAAGACTCCCCGGTTGACCGGATAGTAAACGGCGAGGGGAATCGGGACTTCCGAATTATTTCTCAAAGAGTTGCGGATGCGATCGGCAGTTTTTTCTAAGTCGTTTCTCGTCTCTTCTTGTTGTTTTGATCGAGATCGTCTTCTTTCTGTATGAGGTTTGTAACCTTGTTCTAAATGCCAGGTGATACAATCATTATTTAGTCCAGTCGAAAAAACGATTTCACCGCCTGCTTTGTGGGATGCATCGTGATTGTCTTCGGGATAAAAATATAATCCTTCTGATAAATTTTTTTGAGTTCCTAAAGTTGTCGAAATGTATTTTTGATCTGGGTCGTATTGAATTCGGGCTAAGAACCAGGACAATAAAATTTTAATACATTCGAGAATGCTGGATTTTCCGACGCCGTTCACGCCGATGAAAACCGCCAGATTGCTGTCGTCAAACGTCAGCGTCAAGTCGCGAATTCCTCGGAATGCGGTAATTTTTAACTGCTTGACTCGCATCTGGCGATCCTCAACTAACAAGCTAGAAACTTCGGAACTACCGGAATGAAGTTCCAGCCGATCGCACCTGGGCGGAGTCGTTGGCCAGGTAAATGTGGCCGAGGGTTTGGCCGTTGTAGGTGCGTTTGGCGAACCGCCAACCGGGCTCCAAAAAGATTTTGTTGAAGCCGCCGGATAAACCGTAGGTGCGGCCGATGACGATGGGGGGGGCGTAGACGTCGGCCCGGGAGGTGGCGACCAAGAAAATCTCGCCATTCACTTCCTGAACGCTGAGGCTGTGAGAGAGGGCGAGATCTTCTCCGGCGATGCGGACGGAATAGCCGTTGCTGTCGGTGGCGCGGCCGCAGACGCCGGTAAAATCGAAGTTGACGAGGAGGGGATCGACCTCGACGGGGCGGGAGCCGCTTTCGCTCCAGCAGGGGCGGGTATCGGACACTTGTTCGACGATCACCAGGGAGTAACCGAAGGCGCGGGGAACTGCGATCGCGACAAATCGGTCTTGTTCGACTTCTTTTTGGCCGAATTGGACTGCGATCGCGCCGGGGACCGAGCTGAATGTGGAAACGGCGGCGGCCAAAGCGATGATGGCTTGTCGGAATGAGATCTTCATTATTAATCCTTACAGAGACTTCCGTTGCGATCCACCGGGTGGGCGGGGGGAGGAACCGGAGTCCTCAAAAATTTAGTGTACCAACTCCCGGCGGAGTCATTCTGCTTTCAACGTTTTTTGGCTGAAATACTGCAAACCCGTACTCCAGACCAAATACCCCCGTTCGTTTAGATGCAGGCCGTCGGTGCTGAGTTCCGGGCGCAGATTCCCGTATTTGTCCGTAAACAGCGGATGCAAATTCAGGAAATAGACACCTTCTTGTTCGGCGATCGCTTCGAGCTCTCGGTTCAATTTGCGAATTCGGCGGTTGGAAACTTCCAGGAGGCGATCGCGGCCCTCCCAACTGGCGTTTTTGCCGCTGTGGGGTAAAATCGACTGCACGACGATCTCGGTGTCGGGGTGGACCCAGCGCAGATCGCGGATGATTTCCCGAGCATTCGCCAATACCGTGGCGTCGTCGATCCCCCGCAACAGGTCATTGATGCCGATCATCACGAACACCGTCTCGGGCCGGGTGAGGTCGAAGACTTTCAGCCGTCGCAGCAAACCCGCCGACGTTTCCCCGGAAATGCCCTGGTTGAGCCACGCCCGGTCCGGGGGCAACAATTCCGGGGGAAACCACAAACTCAGGGAGTCCCCGGCCAAAATCGTCAGGCGATCGGGGGGGTTTTTGGCGGTGGCGAGGGCTTCCCGCTGCAACTGTTCCACCCAATCCTGATACGTCAATCGGTGGCGTCCCTCGACTTCGGAATCGTCGGTTTCGGGTTGCTCCTCAGTTTCCGGGGGTACGGTCTCTTCCGCCGGAGGGGCCGGGGCCGTTTCCGAGGCTCGGGCTTGGGAAGTCTCCGAAAAGGACTGTCCCCGCAGCAGCAGCAGGATGACGGTCAGAAAAAGTATCCCGTTGCTGGCCAAGGATAACAGTACCCAAGTTGGCGTATTTTTCAAGCGAATTAACACGGTCGTCCGATGCAACTGAGAAGGTAGTCCCTGTTATTCATGATAATCAGACTCGGGGGGAATTCATTGACAATTGATCGGGGTCAATTCTTGCCCACACCCGAATTGAGGGGGGACGGAGGCGAGAAAAGTCGGGGTGAGGGGCGATCGCGAATCTGAAGGACAAAAAAATCGCCCCCCACAGCATCCGGCGCGCGGGGAGACGATTTCAAATGAGAGGCGATCGGAAAATCGCGGGTCAGTAACTTCTGCTGATGCCACCCTCTCCGCTGGGGATGCCGGTTTCGCTGCCGCCGATGCTGGCTGGGCCGACTTCTTTGAGGAAACCGCTGTAGGCTTCCATGCCGTGTTCGGCGATGTCGAGACCTTCGTATTCCTGTTCGGGGTGAACTCGGATACCGACGGTCGCTTTGAGGGCTAACCAGAAAATGGTCGCCATCACGACGGTGAAGCCGCCGATGGAGAGGACGCCCAGGATTTGGGTGAAGAAGTTGGCAGTGCCGAAGATGCCGACGGCCAGGGTTCCCCAGACACCGCAGACCAAGTGGACGGAGGTGGCACCGACCGGGTCGTCGATTTTGATGCGATCGAAGAAGGAGACGGAGAAGACCACGATCACGCCGGCGATCGCCCCGATGATGAACGCACCCCAGAAGCTCACGTCGTCGCAACCGGCGGTGATGCCCACCAAACCGGCTAGAATGCCGTTGATGATCATGGACAGGTCCGGCTTGCCGTCTTTGACCCAGGAGGTGATGGTGGCGGTCACGCCGCCGGCGGAGGCCGCCAGGTTTGTGGTCAGGGCGATGTAGGGGACGGCGGTATCTGCAGCCAGTTGGGAACCGGGGTTGAAGCCGAACCAGCCGATCCACAGGATCAGGCATCCCAGGGTGGCGATGCTCATGTTGTGGCCGGGAATTGCCCTAGGTTCGCCTTCCGGGCCGTATTTGCCCATGCGGGGTCCGAGGAATGCCGCGCCCATGAGGGCGGCCCATCCGCCGACGGAGTGGACGACGCTCGATCCGGCGAAATCGTGGAAACCCAAACCGCCGAGCCAGCCGTTCCCCGACCAGACCCAGTGGCCGGTGATCGGGTAGGCAATGCCCACCAGCAACACGCTAAACAAGAGGAAGGCGATAAATTCGATCCGCTCCGCCACCGCCCCGGAGACGATGGTGGCGGCGGTGGCCGCGAAGGCGACTTGGAACAGGAAGAACACTTCCTTGGGCAGTCCGGCCGGGAAGGGGTCGAGCCCGTAGACACTCGAATCTCCGGAAAGGAAGAAACCGCCCCCACCGATGTAGGGGTTCTCGCCGCCGAACATGATGGAGAATCCGAAGGCCCAGTAGATCAAGGTCGCGATCGCGAAGACGATCAGGTTTTTTGACAAAATGTTGACCGCATTTTTGTGGCGGCAAAATCCGGTTTCCAACATCCCGAAACCGGCGTTCATGAAGATCACCAGAACGCTGGCGATCACGATCCAAATCGTGTTGAGAACCCCCTGGACGTATTCGGGTGTGAGGGGTTCTCCCTCTTCTTGAGCCACCGCCGCCAAACTCCACGCCACGATAATTAAGGCGGTCAGTGGAATGCAGGCGAGCAGGCTCGGAGACAGAAATTTCGGCCGTTTCCAAGGGAAACGATTCAATGAAGACCGAGGCGCAGATCCGCCCACCTCAGCAAATTGCCGATCACTTCTGGTCCTCGACTTTTGGCGTTTAAACATTTGCTCTAAGTTGTGAACTTGACATTAACGTGTGAGAGGCATCAAACGGAAAATGGGAGCCGTATTTTCGGGCAGATGCTCAACTGTTCTCCCAGTTTTGGGGTTGATTAACAGCAGTTCAATTTTGCTCGGGAATATGAAGTTCCCAAATTAACGCATCCATACTGCACTCAGTCAAGCCCAGACGGGCAACTTCATCATTTCACGATAAAAACTACAGATAAAGTACCGCCAGCGTCAAGGGACTTCGTTTTTTCTTTAGAGATGCCGAGCCAAAACTTGAAGCTATCAATTTTGTATATTTTATCGGTCTGATTTCTGTATCAGAGAATACAGCGGAGGAGCTGAGGACGTGGAAGGAGCGGAGGGAGAGGAGGGAGAGGAGGGAGCTCCTGGAGCGGGTGGAACATCCGCACCGCTTGGGAATCAATTCCCTTTTCTGATAGCCAAAATCATATTCAGATGATTGGGGAATTTGTACGGATCTGACGATCAATTTGCCTCCGGTCGCCTCCGGTCGCCTCCGGTCGCCTCCGTGCCCCCCTACTCTCCCATTCTTTCGAGATACTCCTGAACTCCGATCTGTTCGAGGCGTTGTTGTTTTTCGAGGACGGATTCCGTCAACTCCCGGCGGTAGGTTTGCACCCGTTCGAGGAGTTCGGGGCGGTGGGAGGCCAAAATTTGCACGGCGAGGAGTCCGGCGTTTTTGGCGTTGCCGATCGCCACGGTGGCCACGGGAATCCCCCCCGGCATCTGGACGATGGAGTGGAGGGAATCGACGCCCTGGAGGTGGCGGGTGGGGACGGGGACGCCGATCACGGGCAGGGGGGTGAGGGCGGCGACCATCCCGGGCAGGTGGGCGGCTCCCCCGGCCCCGGCGATAATGACGTTCAGACCCCGTTGGTGGGCGGTTTTGGCGTATTCCACCATCCGCTCCGGCGTGCGGTGGGCCGAGACGATCGCCACCTCGTGGGGGATCTCGAACTCTTGACAGACGGCGATCGCTGCTGACATGGTGGGTAAATCGGAATCGCTCCCCATGATGATGCCAATTTGGGGCGACGTCGGGTTGGGAGGGTTGGGTGTCGAGTTCAAAGCCAAAATCCTACAAAAATGATCGACAGTACGGAGCAACTTTGTGCCCCCATCGATTTTATCAACGCCCGGGTTCCGGGCTACTCGGGGTTGCAGACCATTCGGATTCGCGGGGGCCGGGTGGAGGCGATCGCCCCAGACCTCGATGCCTCCGCGACGGCTACGGACCTGGGGGGCGACCGGATTTCCCTCGGGGCGATCGACGTGCAAATTAACGGGGCCCTGGGGTTGGCGTTCCCGGAGTTGACCCCCAAGGATACGGACGTCTTGCAGGCCATCTGCGAATATTTGTGGAAGCAGGGCATCGACGGGTTTCTGCCGACGATCGTGACCACCGCCCCGGAGAAATTTCGCCGATCGCTCGAAACCCTGTCCCGATTTCACCCCGACCCCTTCACCCCGGCGGCGGACATCCTCGGCGCCCACCTGGAGGGGCCGTTTCTCAATCCCCAAAAGCGCGGCGCCCACCCGGAAAATTATTTGTTGCCCCCGACGGCGGACAACCTGCAACGGATTTTGGGAGATCACGCCCCCCAGGTCAAGGTGATCACCCTGGCACCGGAACTCGACGGAGCCCATTCCCTGATCCCCGAGTTGCGGAATTTGGGAATGGTCGTCAGTCTCGGCCACTCCCAAGCCACCGCAGCCGAGGCGCGAAGGGCTTTTGACCTGGGGGCGACGATGGTGACGCACGCCTTCAACGCTATGCCCCCCCTGCACCACCGGGAACCGGGCCTGCTGGGGGCGGCGTTGTCGAATCCCGGGGTCTACTGCGGGACGATCGCCGACGGAGAACACGTCTGCCCCGCCATGCTGGATTTGCTGCTGCGGGGGGCGCGGGGGGAAGTTTTTGTGGTTAGTGACGCTTTGGCACCGCTGGGCCTGCCGGACGGGGTTTATCCCTGGGACGATCGCGAAATGACCGTCTCCCGGGGGACGGCCCGGTTGGCGGACGGCACCCTGGCCGGGACGACCGTTTCGGTACTGGCGGGGGCGGCAAATTTGGCGAAGTGGGGGTTGTGCGACCCGGAACGGGCGATCGCCCTGGCGACGGAGGTGCCCCGGCGGGCGATCGGGCTCTCGGGGGCGATCGTCGGCCAACCCGCGACGCGACTGCTGCGGTGGACGGTGCAGGGGCCGTCCCTGACCTGGCGCCGGCTTTCGGAACCGCCGCTTCCCGGAGCCGAATCGGGGAGTTTCTCGACCGTTTAAGATAAATAGGGAATCAATCGAAATGCCCGATCGCGAGGTCGGGAGACTGTCACTGTCGAATTTTCGGATCGAACATTATGGGTGAAGCCAAACGTCGGAAAGAAGCGCTCGGAGAACAATACGGAAAGGAAGAGTACATTCTTCCTTGGATACCGATCACCAAAAGCCAGAGCGAACAGTTCATGCAACTGACGACCCGGGGGGCTTGGATCGGGATCGGCTTTTTGGTGGTGTTTTGGTTGACCATTCGGATTGTCGGCCCCGCTTTCGGGTGGTGGACTGTGGAATGATTTGACGGTGGGGGCGGGGAAACTCGCCCCGGAACCCTCGGATATCCCTCGCCGGAGCAACTGATAGAAACATTGAGTTTTGTAAATATTAGTGATCTTTATGATAGAGACTCATCTCATGAGTGGGAAACCTCGATCTATCCGAGTGTTTATTGTCCGAAGCATCGACATTCAAGGGTTGGAGAGAATGGGCGCGGATGCCCCGTGGCAAGAGTCTGGGTCGATGGTCTGCCCAATTGCCCGGGAATGTTCGCTAGGATGATGATGATTTGGGTTAGTAACGGCTATACTGTGCCAACATCTAGACACCCGATCTGAGGATTGTGTTAAATTCTTAAAATAATCTGAAGATGGTGGTGACAGGAGGAAAATTATGTTTATCAGACTTGCAGAGCAACACCGAAGATTCGTTCAGGACTTGGTGATGAACCTCCAAGCCCTGGCGGTCGTACTGGAGAGGCGGGGATATCTCGCGTCTTGCTACACCTGCGGGGGGCAGATGAACAGCGCCTCATTTATGGTGAGTTTGGGCGAGAATCACCTGATCCGGTTCCTGGTGTCGGACTACGGGATCACCTGGACGGAGATGCGGGACGATCGCGAACTGATGAAGTTGGAAGGTGCCGAGGCGATCGCGCAATTGCAGGAACTCGCCAACCTGGTGAAATACGACATCCAACCCCCTGTCACCTTGCCCAAAGTGGTGCAGCGGGCCTGAGTCGCCCCCCAGACCGGCCCAAAGCTCCCACCGCCCACCCATTTTGTACCCTTCGGGTGCTAATCTGGATAATAGAGAGCATGGTGTTCATGATCTTTGGCAATCCCAGGCTGCTGCTCCTTCCCGCCGGAAAAGTGGCATTTGGGGTCAATTATTGTGGAAGTTTATGACAGAACTGGAAGCCCGGTGGCAACACCTGTATGTTGAAACTAATCAAATTCACCTTCATTCCGTGACCCAAGGAGAAGGTGAGTTAGTTGTTTTATTGCACGGTTTTCCGGAATTTTGGTACGCCTGGCGCTATCAAATTCCCGCCCTTTCCCGCTATTTTAAAGTGGTCGTCCCCGACCTGCGGGGTTACAACGACTCCGACAAGCCGGAAGGCGGTTACGACCTCGACACCCTCAGCGAGGACATCCGGGGCCTGATCCGGCGGTTGGGATATGCCAAGGCGCACATCGTTGGCCACGACTGGGGCGGCACGATCGCCTGGAATTTGGCCCAGAAGTTCCCGGAATGCATCGATCGCCTCGCCATTTTGAACGCACCCCCCCCGCACCGCTTCGTCCAGGAACTGATGAGCAATTTGGATCAGATCCGTCGCAGTTGGTTCGTCTTCGCTTTCCAAGTTCCCGGCGTCCCGGAATGGCTGATTCAAAATAATCTCAAAGATTTTGTCCGGGGATTCCTGCGGGAACACGCCGTCCGCAAGGGGGCTTTCAGCGCCGAAGAGACGGACATTTATCAAGCCGCCCTGGAGAAACCGGGGGTGTTGCGATCGGCGATGAACTACTACCGCCAACTGTTGCAGCCCCAGGAATTGATTTCCGGCTGGATGCGTCCGGCCCCCATCGACGTCCCCACCCTGGTGCTGTGGGGCCGGGAAGATTCCTTCCTCAGCCACAAACTGGTGGACGGCCTCGATCGCCTGATCGCAGCCCCCTTCAAACTCCGCCTCGTCTCGGACTGTGGCCACTGGATACAGCAGGAAGTTCCCCAACTGGTGAATCGGGAACTGCTGACGTTTTTGAGAAGCTGAATCTTTTCGGCTTGTCCGGTTCCCCCCGATCTCCCCCCTTTCTCCCCCCTTTCAAAGGGGGGCTGGGGGGGATGGGGGTTGGGGGGGATGGGGGTTAGGGGGGCTTGAGATTTACTCCTCTTCGGTTTCGGCACTCCCGTTCACTTCCTCCGATTCCGCCTCTTCCACTTGGCCGACGGAGTTGGCGGAAACTACCGCACCTCCGGCTAGGGCGGTCATCACTTGCTCCTGTAACTTTTTGGCGAAGTCGGGGTTTTCTTCCATGTAGGCAAGGGTGCGATCGCGTCCCTGACCGATGTTGTCGCCGTTGTAGCTGTACCAGGACCCCTTGCGCTTGAGCACGCCCATCTCTTCGGCCAGGTCGAGCAGACAGCCGAGGGTGGAGATTCCCTGTCCGAAAACGATGTCAAATTCGGCGATTCGGAACGGCGGGGCGACCTTGTTCTTGGCGACTTTGACTTTGGCCCGAATTCCGTACTCGTCCGAACCCTTTTTGAGGGTCTGGGTGCGGCGGATGTCCAATCGCACCGAAGCGTAGAATTTCAGGGCATTTCCGCCGGTGGTGGTTTCCGGGTTGCCGTAGACGATGCCGATCTTTTGGCGCAACTGGTTCAGGAAAATCACGGTGCAGCCGGATTTGCCGATGTTTCCGGTAATTTTCCGCAACGCCTGACTCATCAACCGCGCCTGCAGTCCCATGTGGGAGTCTCCCATGTCCCCCTCGATTTCGGCCCGGGGCACCAGGGCGGCTACGGAGTCCACGACGACGATATCGACGGCGACGGACCGCACCAGTTGATCGACGACTTCCAGGGCCATCTCCCCCGTGTCCGGCTGGGACACCAGCAGGTTTTCGATATCGACTCCCACGGCCGCGGCGTAGGTGGGATCGAGGGCGTGTTCGGCATCGACGAAGGCCGCTATTCCTCCCGCCTTCTGAATTTCGGCGATCGCGTGCAGGGCCAGGGTGGTTTTACCCGAACTTTCCGGACCGTAGATTTCGATCACCCGGCCTTTGGGCAGACCGCCGCCGAGGGCCAAGTCCAGGGTCAGGGCTCCGCTGGAGATGGTTTCCACTTTCATGCGGGTGGAGTCGCCGAGGCGGACGATGGCTCCCTTGCCAAAACTCCGTTCGATTTGGTTGAGGACTGATTTTAAGGCTTTTTGCTTTTCGGAATTCTCGGTTTTTGTTGCCATTCGTTTTGAATCCTGGTGAGAGTACAGAGTGGGGGAGGGTGACGGCTGAAAATTGCTATATCTGGATATATTAGCAGTTCATCTCGCCGGATTTGTCGGGGTTGCGGGTTGAGAGATGTCGGATTGATTTCATGTTCGCGATCGCCGTCTATTTTCACTCGATGGCGGGGGACAGACCTCCCCGATTATAAACAAGGATTGATGTTTTCGTCAAGGGCGGGGGAGCCGGGGGGATTCGCGATCGCCCCGACCTTCCATTCTAGCGGGGAGGTCGGGAAAAGAGCGGTGCGATCGTTCGGTGGAGAAAAAAAATCGATACAATAACATTGATTATCCTCAATTCAATCTTCCCCAAATGCCTTCCCCCGTCGGACACGCGATCGCCGGATTAGCCGGATTTTTTTTGATTCGACCTCACTTCAAAAAACGGCAAAAATTGCCCCTGTTGGGATGGGCGGTTTTCGTCGCCAACAGCCCCGATTTGGATATGATACCGGGCTTGATTTTTGCGGGCGATCCCGCCATGTTTCACCGCCAAGCCACCCACAGCATCACCGCCGCGATCGTCGTCGTTCTTTTGACAGTCATCGGATTGAGACTGAATAAAATTTGCGATCGTAAAACTTGGGTAGTTTGGATAGCGTTCCTATATTTTAGCCATATTTTCCTCGATCTGCTCGTCACCGACACAATTCCCCCCGCCGGCGTTCAAGCCCTGTGGCCGTTCACCTCGGACTATTTTATCTCGCCGGTGACAATTTTTGCCGGCTTCGATTACAACAACCCAAATTTGAGTTTTTTGCGGACTATTTTTAGTTGGAATAATTTTTTCACCGTCCTGCGAGAAATTGCCATCCTCGCACCTGTTGCTTATCTCTGCAAGCGTGAATTGTAGTGGCAACCGGAGACGGTTGCCACTACCGATTTTCTATCCGATGTCTTCCCCACACCCCACACCCCGATTCGATGAAACTGAGAACAAATTTAAATTTGTAAAGAATTGATAATTTTTGTGACAGCAAAATTGCCGATTGTTGACAGTTGTTGATGGGGTGCAATTTCCGAAAAAATTACAGTAGAATACAAAAGACAGCCTCTCAGGGCAACACAGGTCAATTACGCGAGACATCGGTATGCAATATTACTTCACCGGCTTTATCGTCCTCTTCTTCTTAGTGTGCTACGGCTACAGTTACATGATCGTCAAGTTGGCGAAGCAACGCGGCGACCAATTTCTCCTGTACGGGATGCTGGGCGGCTTGTTCGGGTTCATGGCATTTTGTGCGGCGGCGGTTCCCTTCCTGCATTGGGTATTTGATTGATTTTTGGAGGGAAATTGGTGAGGCTGGCTGCGGTCGCACCGGGCTAACTTCGCTATCGGAGAATAATCAATCAGGGTTCGATAGAAATGCAAGTAATTTCAGTTTACCACAACAAAGGCGGTGTGGGCAAAACCACGATCGCCGTCAACTTGGCGGCATCCCTGCGAAAGGGGGGTAAAAAAGTGCTGCTGATCGATCTGGACTCCCAGGCAAACTCGACATTTGCCACGGGTTTGATGAAGTTTTTATTTGTCGAAGACGACGATTTGCGGGACAACAATGTTTATCACGTTTTGGAGTCCGGCGACTACAATTTTATCTCTGATATTGCCCGAAAATCTGACGGATTCAACCAGCCAGAAATTGACGTGATTCCCTCCCATATAAACCTGATCGAAGGGCAGTATAAGTTAAATCAAATTGGGGCCAGCAAAACTCGCCTCGTCACCAAACTGAAGCGGGTCGAAGGGGAATATGATATCGTCATCATCGATACGCCACCGTCGAGGGATATTTACGCGGAAATTGCCCTGATTGCTGCCGATGCCTTGCTGATTCCATCTGACTTGAAACCCTTTGCAAATCAGGGGTTGCAAATCGTCCTCGAATTTATCAGCCAAATCAATGAGTTTCGGGAACTGATCGGGAAGGGAGAATTGCAGCTTTTGGGGGTTGTCCCCTCGAAAATTTCGACCAATGCCCGATTTTTGAAATACGCATTCCCGAAACAAAAAGATGCGATCGTCAGTCGATATGACTTGCCATTGACGGAGAGTATTATTTTTGAACGGGCGGTCTTATCCCAATGCACCAGCAACACGATTCCGATGGGGGACTTGGAGATTCCCGAACCCAAATCCGTGCTGGAATTTTCCCCCGATTCTCAATCGGTCGGAGAATTTGAAGGTTTGACGGAAGAGATTTTAGAAAAAATGGGTAGGATGCAATGATTTCATTTTCTTTAGTTGACGTTAAAAACATCCATTCAAATGTTCCCAGATCCGAATTTGATGAATCGGAGTTGGATCGAATTGCTGATGCGATTTTAGAATGTGGGGGAATTGTAAAACCTCCGATTCTTAAACTGCAAGATTTGGACAAATACGAAGTGATTTCGGGACACTTGGAATATTATGCTGCCGTCCGAGTCAAAGAAAAAGATCCCCGGAAAGGGGAAATGGTGAATGCGTTCGTGATCGCGGCAAAACGAGAAGCGAACGTATTGGAACAAGTGCGATTATTAAAACGCATGGGGGGCGATCGCACGCCGGCAACGACACCCCCAACGACCGCTTCCGACGAGGGAGAAAGATTGACTAATCTAGAAATTCGACTCGAACGATCTATCAATCAAATCAACCGAGATCTGAAAACCTATCAAGAGGAAACCGACCGGCGAATCAAGGGTTTGGAGTCCCGACAAAAAGAGGCAGTCAATCCCCTCGATTTACTCAATCGTCTGAGTCCGGAGGATCTGTGTGTCCGCCTGAAGCGATCGCACATTTCTGGTTCGGAAAAATTGGCGAAAGCCATCGTCGATGCCAGGACAAAAAAGGGTCAATTTGAAGATTATCAAGACGCGATCGCAAAGGTCAAGGGTTTAGCCGAAAAAACGATGATTAGAATGATCGATTCTTGGTCGAGATCAATGACATGAAATTCCAATTTAAACCCTACTCTCGACCCTTCAAGCAACCTTTGAAAACCCATCACGGACTTTGGGACGTGCGGGAAGGAATGATTATCCAATTGACCGGGGAGGATGGTAAAATGGGACGGGGTGAAATTTCACCCCTGAGTTGGTTCGGTTCCGAAACCTTGTCGGATGTTCGGAAGTTTTGCGAAAGCCTCCCTTTTGAAATCACCGAAAATATTATTTTTTCCATTCCTTCAAACCTCCCCGCCTGCCAGTTTGGCTTCGAGTCCGCCTGGGAGGATTTGCGGGGAAATGGTCGCGAAGTCTCCCACCTAAAAAATAGCGGACTGCTGCCGGCGGGGAAAGCTGCCTTATCGGCTTGGCGGGAGTTGGTGGCGGCGGGATATCAAACTTTAAAGTGGAAAATCGGGGTCGATCGCATTGAACACGAATTAAATTTATTTGAAGAATTAGTCGGCGAGATGGCGACGACCGAAGGGTTATTTCTGCGACTCGACGCGAACGGCGGGTTGACAGTTTCGGAAGCCGATCGCTGGCTGCAAGTTTGTGATAAAATTTCTGACCAGATTCCGAATTTGACCGTCGAGTTTTTGGAACAACCCCTGCCGGTTGACGAATTCGACGGGATGTTGGAATTGAGCGATCGCCATTCCACTCCCCTGGCGTTGGATGAATCCGTCGCCACCCTCCCCCAGATGCGGGACTGTTATCGAAACGGATGGCGGGGAATTTTCGTCATCAAACCGGCGATCGCGGGTTCTCCCCGACAGTTGCGAAACTTCTGTCAAACCTACGCCATCGACGCGGTATTTTCCTCCGTATTTGAAACGGAAATCGGACGCCAGGCGGCATTGCAATTGGCGGCGGAATTATCGAGGAGCGATCGGGCCGTGGGGTTCGGTGTCGGACATTGGTTTTCGTCGGATTAAAAGGTTCATTTTTAAGCTACAGATACTGATGAGATGAACGATCAAGCATCTACCTATTTAGAACGGCTAAAAATTCCGTTATCCAATCATTGGCTGATCGCCAAGAGTGGCGATCGCTTCCAATCGATCGCCGACCGCCGCCTGACCGAATTTAAAGACTATCATCACCGGACGGGAACCCCCGCCAATATTCTCCTCGCCGAACCCGAACCCGTGGCATTTCTCGCCACTTTTATCGCCGCAGTCATTTCCGAATCTCCGGTTATTTTGGGGAATCCAAATTGGGCGATCGCGGAATGGCAACAAGTCTTAAACCGCATCAAACCCGATCTGAAATTTGGCAATATTCCCGATATTTTAGATACAAATAACAGCCGATCACATCTTCCCCCATCCTCCATTTTAATTCCCACCGGCGGAACCTCTGGAACCGTGAAATTTGCCGTCCACACCTGGGAAACCCTCGCCGCCTCCGCCGACGGATTTCGGCAGTATTTCGAGCGATCGCAAATCGACTCATTTTGTGTGTTACCCTTATTTCATGTCGGCGGTTTGATGCAATTCGTGCGATCGCTGACAAGTGACGGACGGTTCGTTCTTTTTCCTTGGCGATCGCTGGCGGATGGAAACTATCCCGATCTCGATATTTCCGATTTCTTTATCTCCCTGGTTCCCACCCAACTCCACCGCCTTTTGCAACATCCAAAAACCGCCAATTGGCTATCAAAATTTGCAACCGTTTTGTTGGGTGGAAGTCCCCCCTGGCCGGAATTGCTGAATCAAACGCGATCGCATCAAATCCGACTCTCTCCCACCTACGGAATGACCGAAACCGCCTCGGGAGTCGTCACCCTCAAACCCGAAGAATTTCTCGCCGGCAACAATACCACGGGTCGAACTCTTCCCCACGCCAAAGTTATCATATTAGATGATAGCGAAAAGCCATTAAAATCCCATCAAAATGGCAGAATTTCCATTCAATCTAAATCCTTAACCCGGGGTTACGATACGGACATCGACACCGAACAAATCACCCAATTAATAACCGACGATTTGGGATATTTCGACGATCGCGGATATTTAACTATCGTCGGACGGCGGGGAGATACAATTATCACGGGAGGCGAAAACGTATTTCCCGCCGAAGTGGAAGCCGCGATTTTGGCGACGGGACTGGTGGCGGACGTTTGCGTGGCGGGAAAACGCGATCGCGACTGGGGAGAAGTCGTGACGGCGGTTTACGTTCCCCAAAACCGGGCGGTATCCGTGGAAATGTTAAAAAATGCGATCGGCGATCGCCTCAGCCGTTACAAACACCCCAAACAGTGGATTGCCCTCAAACAGTTGCCCCGCAACGATCGCGGCAAAATTAACCGAAAATTGTTGATGGAACAAATCGTAACTTGCCAATCGCAAAAAATTGAGCCAAACTGAAATTAAGGCAATGTTCAAGTCCGTGAGATACACGGATTAACTTCCAGTCCCCGTTAAAGTCAAAGCGAAGCATCCTCTGGCTCCCCCTTATCTCCCTCCTTACTCCCCCCTTACTCCCCCCAATTCTCCCCCCAATTCTCCCCCCTTTCAAAGGGGGGCTGGGGGGGATGGGGGCTGGGGGGGATGGGGG
>NZ_JAYFER010000232.1:0-35887 GCF_055795065.1 Lyngbya sp. CCY1209 | reverse complement strand
GGGATGGGGGCTGGGGGGGATCGAAGGGGGATAATGGGGGATATCAACTCATGAATAAAACCGAAAATGTCGTACTTGAAAAATTAAAATTAATGGCAATCAATCGAGTCAGGCTGCGAAAACTTCATAGTATAATGGCTCCGATCATGGTGCTTCCGCTGCTGATAACTTTGATAACCGGCTGTCTGTTTCAGTTCGCCGTCATCAGCGATCGCGCCAACGATTTTCTCTGGCTGCTGGATCTGCACCGGGGCAAATTTGGTAAAATCAATTTGGAGAATATCTATCCGTTCTTAAATGCGATCGGTTTGCTAACATTAATTATAACCGGGATCGTCATGTGGTTTTTGATGTCGCCCCGCCGATCTCGTTAAAACTAAAATTTTTCCGTCGTTTAAATTATCAAAAAAAGGGTCATGAAACAGACGAAAAGCATCTTATTCACCGGCGGAATTATCGCCCTATTTTTGAATTCATTGGCGAATCAAAAACCCGCGATCGCCCACGCGCCCGAATATCACATCCGAGAGGAAGAAGAAACCTCGGAGGTGGAACACCACGACGGCAATCCGGCTTCGGAGTCGATGGAAATGATGGGAGGGGACGATCCGAACCCAAACCCAACTCAATCGTCGGAGGTGCTGAGTCTGACAGAAACACATTCCGAAATTGACCCCTTTCAGGGGTTGAGCGAATCCTTATTTTTATGGATTCTGGCGAGTCCTTTTGTCCTCAATTTTTTCCGAACAAAACTTCACTCATGAAACCGAATTATTGAATCGATAAAATTGGGGCGATCGCGCCCATCAAACCTTTTGAGAAACCCGCGATCGCTCCGATATAAACTTGTGATAAATCTGACAAATCAAGGCGATCGCATCTTCGTCCAAAAAGCGATGCTCGGATGGGGACGGATAGGGCACCTGTTGGTCTGCTTTCAAATAGACAAATTTACAGATTGCCCGCCTGAAATTGCTTCTGTCGTCAATCTTAATATTTTCCACGCAGGCCCCCGTTAGGGTCGCCCCTTCAAAATTCGTATTCAATGCCACGACCTCCGATAAATTCGTCAATTCTAAGTTACTTCTCGCCAAATTTGTCCCCCGTAAATCCGCCCCGTGCAGGTCGGTTTCGCGCAAATTTGCGCCCAATAAATTGGCTTCATTCCACCGGGTAGAAGATGCGATCGCCCCCATCAACTGAACCCGGTACAAATTCCCGTGGCTGAAATCCGCCCCCCGCAAATCCGCCCCCCGCAAATCGGTGCCGACGAGATCCGCGTCCGAAAAATTAGCCCCCCGCAGGTCGGCGCCTCGGAACGTCGCCCCCCGCAAATAAGCCGCCTCAAATTGAACCTCTTTGAGATAGGCCCCGTCAAACTGCGATCGAGACGCCCGAATTTCCCGGAAATTCCCCCTCAAACAATAGGCTCCTTTCAAATCCGTATGGTCGAGGTGAGTTCGACTAAAATTTACCCCCCGGAGATACATCCCCTTGAGGTTCCCATCCATCAGATCCGGCTCGATTTCCGCATTGTCTTGTCGCCACCGATTCCAAACCGCCACCCCCCGCCTCAACAAAACGAGCTGTTCTCGGTCAACCATGTCAAAGTCACCCCCGCATCCATCTGACCATCGGCCATGCACCCTCATGGCGAATCATACCTCGGATGTCTGAGGCGATCGTAAATTATGTTGTATCTCGCGGTCAAAATTGGCCATTCTTCCCCCGAACGTGTACGATCGAATCACAGGATAAATCTCCGGCTCAAATTTTGTCAATCAGCCCCAGGGCCGATCAATTTTAGCGGGTGCTATTTTGAGTCGGTCGATCGAAAATAGCCGTCTCTCCATCAAAATGAAACGTCGCAATTTGCTCAATTTTGCCGCGCCGAACACCCGAAAAACCGTTGCCGTCGCAGTCCCCCGTCCGGCTTCGGCAGGCGCCGCCCAACCCGCCGTGAACTGGCGCATGGCGACCAGTTGGCCGAAATCCGCAGATATCGTTTTCGGCGCCATAACGACCATCTGTCAGCGGGTGAGTACCGCCACCGGCGGGCGGTTCACCATCGTCCCCTATGCGGTCGATGAAATTGTTTCGGCCCCAGGCATCCTCGACGCCGTTTCCGAGGGAATTGTCGAGTGCGGCCACACCAGCGGCCACTACTACCTCGATCGCAACCCGAGTCTCGCCTTCGCCGCCAGCGTCCCCTTCGGCTTGAACCCCCAACAGCAAAACGCCTGGTTGTACGAGGGGGGCGGCTTGGAAGCGGTGCAAAACCTCTACGCCGACTTCGGAATTCTCAGCTTTCCCGCCGGCAATACCGGGACGCAGATGGGGGGGTGGTTCCGGCGGAAAATCGAAACCGTCGCCGATCTCGAAGGCTTGAAAATGCGGATTCCCGGATTGGGGGGGCGGGTGATGTCCAAATTGGGCGTCGATGTCCGCGACATCCCGGCCCACAAAATCGCCACCGCCCTCATCGACGGGGAAATCGAGGCGACGGAGTGGATCGGCCCCCACGACGACGAAAAAATGGGCCTGCACCGAGCCGCGCCCTTTTACTACTATCCCGCCTGGTGGTCCCCCTCGGAAACCTTCGACTTGTTGGTCCACCGCAATTCTTGGGACACCCTGCCGCCGGAGTATCAAGAAATTCTCAAAACGGCGGCGATGGAAGCCAATGTGATGATGGTGGCCCGCTACCACATCGCCAACGGAGAAGCCCTGCAGCGGTTCGTCGTGGGGGATACCCAACTGCTGCCCTACAGCGACGCGATCCTGACGGCGGCCCGGGACGCGGCCTTTGAATTGTACGAGGAAACCGCCGCCCGAGACGCCACGTTCCGTCAAATTTACGAGCCCTGGAAACAGTTCCGCACCCGAGTTTACCGCTGGAACCGCGTCAACGAAATAGGATTCGCCCAATTTGCCTTCAATTCCACGGATTGAGAGCCTTTGTCGCTTTCAGCGGGAGCGACCGAGTTGCGGAAATGAATTGATAATTATCAATTATCAATTATCAATTATCAAGTATCCCCACACCCCAATAATTTATGAAACGGCGCAATTTTATCGGGACCGCGGCGATCGCGACCGCCGGCACCGCGACATTCGGAGCTTGTAGCCCCCGCCCGCAACCTCCAGAAGAGACGACTCCCCGGGTCAGTACAGCCGAACCGGCGATCCGCTGGCGCATGGCGACCAGTTGGCCGAAATCTTTGGATATCGTGTTCGGGAGTTCGGATCTGATCTGTCGGCGGGTCGCGGCCATGACCGGCGGCAAATTCACCATCGTCCCCTACGGTGCGGGGGAAATCGTACCGGGACTCGAGGTGATGAAAGCGGTGCAAGCGGAGACCGTCGAGTGCGGGCACACGGCGAGTTACTACTACGTCAACGAACATCCCGCCCTGGCGTTTGCGACAACCGTCCCCTTCGGACTCAACGCCGAGCAGCAATTCGCATGGCTGTACTACGGCGGCGGCCTGGAGGCGATTCGCGACATCTACGCCGACTTCAATCTCATCAACTTTCCCGCCGGCAATACGGGGGCGCAGATGGGGGGGTGGTTCCGGCGGCAGGTGAATTCCCCGGACGACCTCAAAGGTCTGAAAATGCGGATTCCCGGTCTGGGCGGCAAGGTGATGTCGCGACTCGGCGTTGACGTGCAGGTATTGGCGGGGGGCGAAATCTTTCCGGCTTTGGAACGGGGGGACATCGACGCGGCGGAGTGGGTCGGACCCTACGAGGACGAACGGTTGGGGCTCAACCGGGTGGCGCCTTATTACTATTCTCCGGGTTGGTGGGAACCCGGGACGACCTACGAGTTGCAGGTGAATCGGAGGCAGTGGGAAATTTTACCTCGGGAATACCAGGAAATTTTGCAGTTGGCGACGGCGGAGGCGACCACCCGGATGCTGGCCCAATACAATACGGCCAACGGGGAGGCTTTGGAACGGATGGCCGCGGGGGGGACGCAACTGCTGTCCTACAGCGAGAGCATTTTGAATGCCGCCCGAGATGCCGCCTTCGCCCTGTACGAGGAAAAAGCCCGGGGCAACGAGGCTTTTCGGGAGATTTACGATCGCTGGGCGGCGTTTCGCACCAAGGTGTATCGGTGGCATCGGGTCAACGGGTTCAGTTTCGATCGCTTTGCCTTCCGGGAGGTGCGTTGAATATGATGATTTTAGACGGCCCATCGATCAGTTCTATGTCTCTATGTCGGGCGAATTATGACCTCAAAACACCAGTTCCCGAATTCACTTCGCAAATTGTGGCGCGATCGGTTTGACCCCGCCTCGTTCCGCACCCGATTTAAAAATCTCAGCATCAGCCATAAATTAAATCTCGGGTTCGGGACGCTGGTTCTCTTGACGCTTTTGGTGGCGGGCCGGAGTTACGTCGGCAGTCTCCAAGCCAAAATCAACATCACCCGCACCCAAGAATTGCGGGTGCCGACGGCTTTGAATTCCGCCCGGGCTCAAACCCACTTGCTGAAAATGGTCTCCAACCTGCGGGGATATCTCGCCACGGGGGAATCCGAATTTCGCGCCAACTACCACGAATCCAGACAGGAATTTGAAGCCTATTTGAATGGGGCACAAGCCCTGTCGGAGTCCTGGAATTCTCCGGAGGATGTCGATCGCCTGCGGGAGTTGCGGCAGATCTATCAAAGATGGGTCAAATTTCCCGACCGCCTGTTCGCGCTGCGAGATAATTTGCTGGACAATCAACCGGCTTTAAAATTGCTCAAAGAACGGGGGGAAATTCCCCTCGGGACGATCCTCACCGAAACCGGCCGCCTCGCAGAAATTCAAGCCGGACGATCGCCCTCCGACATCAACCTTGATTTGCTCCAAGATCTGACGGATTTTAAAAGCTCTTTCGCCCTGATGGTGTCCTCCCTGCGGGGGTATTTGGTGACGCGAGATCCGGCCTTCCGTTTCGATTACGCCGCCTACTTTCAAAAGAATCAACGGGCCTGGGAGCGGTTGCGCGATCGCCGTTCATTTTTGAACTCCGAACAGCGGCAGGGGTTCGACAAAATCGCCGACAACCGAGAGCAATTTATCGCCCTTCCCCCGGTCATGTTCGACATCGTGGAGGGCGATCGCCATCGGGAAGATTTGTATTTATTTCGCACCCTGACAGAACCCCTGGCGGAGCGGATGCTCGTCCTGTTGAACGGCATCGTCACCGACCAGCAATCCCGGCTGTCCGAGGAGTTGCAAAGCGGCCGCAAAAGTCAAACTTCCGCCCAGTGGCAGACCTTGATCGGCGGGGGCGTGGCGTTCATTTTAGGGGCGGTTCTCGCCCGTTTGCTGTGGCGAGATATCGCCGATCCGATCCGGCGGTTGACCGAGACGACGGGGCAAATTCGAGCCGGGGATCTCGATGCGCGGGTGGCGGTGGAATCCCACGACGAAATCGGGTTTTTGGCGACGACTTTCAACCAAATGACCCGCTCTTTAAAACGGTCACAAGAACAGTTGTTAGAATACAATTTGACCCTGGAAAATCGGGTGGAAGAACGGACGCGAGAACTGCGGAAAAAAAATCGACAGTTGGGGCAAGCGATCCGAGAATTGCGAGAGGCGCAGGCTCAACTCATCCAGACCGAAAAAATGTCGAGTTTGGGACAGATGGTGGCGGGGGTCGCCCACGAAATCAACAATCCGGTCAATTTCATTCACGGCAATTTGATGCACGCCGAATCCTATTTGAACGACCTATTAGAATTGATCGAACTGTACCGCGATCGCCACCCAGACCCCGACCTCGACGACAAGATAGAAGAAATCGAGTTGGATTACCTCCTCGAAGATTTTCCCCAACTCATGAAATCGATGCAAGTGGGGACGAATCGGATCCGGGAAATTGTCCTGTCCCTGCGGAATTTCTCCCGGCTGGACGAGTCGGAGATGAAGGTCGCCGACATTCACGAAGGGATCGAAAGTACGCTGATGATTTTGAAAGGAAAATTCAAATCTAAAGCATTATTAAAAGCGATCGAAATCGTCAAAGAATACGGCACATTGACCCCGGTGGTCTGCTATCCGGGCCAGTTGAATCAGGTGTTTATGAATATCATCGGCAACGCGATCGACGCCTTTGAATTGTGCGATTCCTGCGGCGATACTCGCGGAAAAATGGGCTGCGATCGCACCCCGACCATCACCATCCGCACGGCGATGGAGGCGGAACCCGACCGCCTGATCGTGGAAATTGCGGACAACGGCCCGGGCATGGACGAAGCGAAACTCAAACAGATCTTCGACCCCTTTTTCACCACCAAACCCGTCGGCCAGGGGACCGGATTGGGCCTGTCCATCGCCTATCAGATCGTCGTCAACCGCCACCAAGGCGGGCTGCAATGTTTCTCGAAAGTGGGCGAGGGGACGACCTTCCGCATCGAAATTCCGGCGCGGTCTTCCGTTTGATGGAAGCAACATCACTCGTGAATTTCTCCATTGGGCATGATCGCCCCGTGCAACTGCACCCCCATGGTGTTGGCGCTGCTGAGTTCGGCCCGCGTCAGATAAGCATAGCAGAGGTTGGCATTCCGCAGGTTGGTTCGTCCGAGGGAGGCGTCGGTCAAATCGGCCTGGGTCAAATTGGCGGAGCTGAGGTTGGTGCGGCTCAAATCGGCCCGCACCAAATTCACCCGCGTCAAGTCCGCGCTGCTGAGGTCTGCGCCGCTCAAATTCGCGTCGGGCAGAATCGATTCGCACAGCTTCACCCGGGGCATTTGCACGTTGACCAAAACCGCCCGCTCCAACTTCACCTTGGTCAAATTGGCGCCGATCAAATTCGCCTCGCTCAAATCCACCTCGGTCAGAATCGCCCCGTGAAAATTAGCCTCGCAGAGGTTGGTCTGGGTCAAAATCGCCCCCCGCAGGACGCTCTCCGTCAGGTTGGCGCCGCCCAAATTCGCCCGGGTCAGGTCGGCTCCCGTCAGGTTCACCCCCTGCAAATCCGTCCCCCGCAGGTCCGCGCCGCGCAAGTTCACGCTCTCGTAAATGCGGCGCTCGTAGCGCAGGTTGGCCCCCCGCAGGCAGGCCCCCCGCAGGTCGGCGCCCTGGAGGTTGGCCCCCCGCAAATCGGCCTGGATGAGATTGGCGTCGAGCAAGGTGGCGAGGGTGAGGTTGGCCTTTCGCAGGTCGGCGCTCTGGAGGAGGGTCCCGTGCAGGTCGGCGTCCCCGAGTTTGGCCCCGCTCAGGTTCGCCCGGGACAGGTTGGCGCCGGCCAGCCGCGCTTTTGCCAGGTTCGCCCGGGACAGGTTGACCCCGTTGAGGTAGGCGAGGATAAAATTGGCCCCTTCAAAATCCGCCCCGCTGAGATTGGCCCCGATCAGGTCGGCGTTGCTGAGTTCGGCATTGCGGAGGTTGACCCCCTGAAACACCTTTTCTCCGGTGCGGTATTTATTTAAGAATGTTCTCTCGTCCATCCCGATTGTGTCCCGAGTTGTGGTTGGTCCCCACCCCCGATCGCCGGCGCTCCCCGGGCGATCGCGTCGCGGGCGAAGACTGGAGGTTTCGATTAATGTAAACCGAATTCTTGAGTCCAGGTAAAGGTTTTTTGTCCCGGCTTTCGGCAGTAAATTTTAACGGTTCGGATGGAGTGCAGTTGCAGGGAGTGCAACTTTTTTTGGAAAAAGTGGAGGATCGACTCCGGGGCGAGGTTGTGTTCGGATTCGAGGATCAGGTGCAGGCAACCGTTTTTGGACTGGGCCTGGGTGTGGATGCCCTTCGATTTCAGGAAATAGTTCAACAGGGACGCGATCGCCCGGGGATTTCCCTGTCTGGCCAGTTCCAGGATCTGGTGGGTGCCGCCTCCTTGTCGGGCAGCCTGCGGCTCGGTTTTCGGGGCGGTGGGGGCGGATACGGAGGTACTCGGTTCGGTATGCTGCCGTTCGGCGGCTTCAGACTCGTGGATGATGTCTTCGAGGCGTTTCACCTGTTCTCGGACCTGGCCCATGAAGTCTTTGAGAATTTGATATTTCAGGTCGAGTTGCCGTTGCGGGTCGGGATCGGCGGTCCCCGCCGCTAGGTCATTTTCCAAGCTTTCCAAAGTGTTGGTGATGGAGGTCATGGCTTCCGTGACTCCCTGGCTGACTCGTTGTTGAATTTCGTCGGCGAAACCGAGGCGATCGCGGATCGATGTGGGCCCGAAATTGGGGCGTTTTTCGGCGCCGCCCATCTGGATGGTTTGCAAGGACGAGAGCTCGTCCGATGTCTCGGTGGCGACGGTGTCGGAGGGCGGTTGCATTTCTTGGGAGATCAGGAGTCGGACGGTTTGACTTTCGTTGATGTCAACGCCGCCGGGGGGGGGATTGCCGAATTGGGTGCCCGGCGAGGAACTGGCGGACGGTCGGCCGGCGGCGCGATCGCCGGCGTTTTGACCCGGGAATCCCTGAATGTAGTTGGAGGCCGGATGTTGGCGGTCGTAGCACAGTCGCATGGCTTCGATTAAAACCGTGGCTACTTGGGCGTCCTCGTGGGAATCTTCCAAATATTCCACCATCTTTTTCAGGTAGGCTTTCAGGTCTTCAAATGTGGGGAACATTTGAAACAGTTGCTCGATCAGGTCGTCCAACTCGGTGGATTTCAGTTGCATCCAGTCGCGATCGCTGAAGGTGAATTCATTCTCGAGGGCTGAATAAATCAAAATCTTGACGCGCAGCGGATTGGCGTGCTGCATGATTTTGAAACGGATTTCAAATAAATTGTCGAGTTTTTTGATTCCCCAACTGAAGTCTTTCTCCCCCTCGGATAACGGGGGGTTCTGCAACTGAGATTGGGGGCGATCGGAGGGTTGGTAGGAGGTGAGGACGGCCTCCGTTGAAGCATCGGTTTCTCCCTCGATGTACAGCCGTCCGACTTGGCTCAAAACCGTGTTGATAATGACCGTATACTCGGCTTTTTTGTTGATTTTGGAGAGGATTCGTGTTAAAATATGGTTGAGCCGGTCTAAACCCTGGGTGTTCCAGTACAGGGATTGCACCAAATCTCGCATCGAGGCATTCTGGATGACGGCCGAGTCGCTTTCCCATTTTCCATGCGCCGCACAAATCAGGATCTTTTTGATGCGAAGCACCTGCTCGTTTGTTTCTAGGTTCTGCACGACATCATCAAGGGTCGATTTGGCTGGCATTTTTGCCTCCTCCGAATCATTGATTAAGACATTGCCTTGTCGGCCGTCGGGCGATCGCTTCTCCGTCGCCCGTTTCAACTCCGTGCCCTCAAATTGACGAAGGGGGAGTTGACCCGAATCCTATTTTGGTCGCCGCGTCGAATCTGAAGCCCTGTCAGATGACCGGTTGACAACCGGACGGCAGAAAGACACGAAAGACACGATTGATTTCGATACCAGTGATTGCAAGTAGAATAAACCCCGATCCGGATTCCCAAAACTGGAAAATCAATTGCCCCAATCGCCGGAGATCAATTGGGGTGAATCTGCCCCGAGATGCGGTGGGGCGAAATGGCAGGTTAGGCGATCGTTAAATTTCATTTTAATCGGCATCTTAAAATTGTAAATTCTGGAACTATCGCGCAGATAGAGGCACGAAAACCCCAGCCTATCTAACTTTTACATTGTAGGTCATTTATTCTAGAATAGAGCGATGATTTTTGGGAATCCATATTTCTGATCCTTTGGAATCGATGCAAGACTTTGACGCGATCGCGATCGGCAGCGGCATCGGCGGGTTGGTCGCCGGCGGCCTCTTGGCTCGTTATAACCGACGAGTCCTGATTTTGGAAAGCCACAGCCTGCCGGGAGGAGCCGCCCACGGCTTTTCCCGCCGGGGCTTCCACTTCGACTCGGGACCGTCATTTTACTGCGGACTCTCCGATGCGGGGAGTTTGAATCCTCTACGCCAAATCCTCGCCGTCCTGGGGGAATCCGTGGACGCCATCCCCTACGATCCCCTCGGACACTACCACTTCCCCGAAGGCAGTCTGCCCATTTACCGCGACTGCGATCGCTACCGTCGGGCCGTCGCCGAATTGACGCCGAGCGGTGCCGAAGAACTCAAAGGCTTCGAGGGGGATTTACTGCGACTCTACGAAGGCTTGAAAGACATTCCCACCCTCGCCCTCCGCGCCGACTGGCGAGGACTGCCGGTTTTGCTCAAACGTTATCCCCTCCCCCTGCTGAAATTACTCCCCCGCCTGGGCGACATTTCCGCCTCCGCCGGACAAATCTGCGATCGCCACGTCCGAGATCCCTGGGTGCGGCGGCTGATCGATTTGGAATGCTTCCTGCTGTCGGGTTTGAAAGCTGAGGGAACCGTCGCCCCGGAAATAGCCTTCATGTTCGGAGAACGCGCCAACTCCCCCGTCGATTACCCCCTCGGCGGCAGCGGCGCGATCGTCGATGCCCTGATCCGGGGGTTCGAGCGCTGGGGCGGCACCGTGCGCCTCAACTCCCACGTCGAAAAAATTATCGTTAAATCCGGTCATGTCGAAGGGGTGCGACTGCGCGGCGGCGACATCATCCGCGCCCCCATCGTCATCTCCAACGCCACCATCTGGGATACTTACACCCAACTGCTGGCCCCCGAAGATCTGCCCGAATCCTATCGCTCTCAGGCTTTATCCACCCCGGCGGTGGACAGTTTCATGCACTTACACCTGGGAATCCGGGCGGACGGTTTGGAGGATTTGACGGGACATCACGTCGTCGTCCACGATCGCGATCGAGATATCACCGCCCCCGGCAATACCTGCATGATCTCCATCCCGTCGGTGTGGGATGCGGGCCTCGCCCCCCCCGGACATCACGTCGTCCACGCCTACACCCTGGAACCCTTCGAGGGGTGGAAAAAAGATGCATCCTATTCTGAGCGAAAACGGGAGCGATCGCAACCGCTATTTCGCGCCCTGGAACGGATTATCCCCGATTGGCGCGATCGCATCACTTTGGAATTGATCGGCACCCCCCTCACCCACGCCCGCTTTTTGCGCCGCCACCGGGGCACTTACGGACCCGCGATCGCGGCCCGCCAGGGGACGTTTCCCGGCCCGGGAACCCCCGTCCGCGGCCTGTACCGGGTGGGGGACAGCACCATGCCCGGAATCGGCGTCCCGGCGGTGGCGGCGTCGGGGATTTTGTGCGCGAATTCTCTGGTGGAACCGGGGGAGATGGAGGCGCTGTTGGAATTGGGGAATTGGGGGTAGGGAGTCTGTTCCGTCAGTAACCGGTGAAGGTGATTTAACCCGATTCCCGATTCCGATCGCTTTTGCACCTTGCTTATGATGATTCCGGATATTGTGTGTTCCCTACCACACTTGTTAAATCGATTTTCTGCCAATCGAAGTTATCGATATCATTGATATCTTTAACCTTTTTTCCGAGGTATTGGCTGTGACAATAAAGGCCTCTTACCGGCTTATTTTTAAGGTAAGCATCTGCCAATGATGAAAATCGGCCGACAATTGGATTGGACAAGCCCGACTCCACACATTCAAAGCCCAGCGCTTCTGAAAAAAGAACCCTCAATCCCATATCGCTAAATTGAAAGAAGTGCCACGGCCGGCTGTGCGATGAGTACGAGAAATGAGTTTCGATGAAAACAATACCGCCAACTTTCAGCACTTTCGCAATTTCGATGGCGACAACCCAAGGCATGGCAAAGTGTTCCAAACAAGCGCTCGAATACACCAGGTCGAATTTTTCTTCGCCTTCAAAATATGAAGATAACTTGTGGGCATCTCCCACCACATCGACATTGTTGCCGGGGTAATAGTCAAAACCCACATATTTAGCCCGGGAAAATTCCTGGCGAGCATTCGATAAACCCGTGACTTCACGACTGCCTATCTCTAATATCCGATTCCCCGGTTTATTCCCGATTTCATAGAGATATTTCTGCCACTTTTGATGGCTGACAATATTGGACATTGGAACATCTGATTCGAGAAAGTACCAATCGAACCTTGATTCGATCGATAAGGCTAATTCCCGAATACCTAGAAGAGTTTTTTTGAGTAATTTATTCATAATTTGATTGGATACAGAAAAATTTTGATGTCGCCGGTAAAACCAGCATGAATACCACGAAAACGGGTCGATATCAATCCTTCCTTGCTTTCCACAAGATTGAATGACTTCTAAGGAATCGCGATCGCCGGCGATATGTGCAAATCCGGCGTCATGGTTTTCGCGGTGCCCCGCCAATTTGCCGGTTCGGAAATGGCGATCGCTTCCGGTTCCGCACCCCAACTGTCGAGGTGTTCGGTAATGATGACGAACTGTTTCCAACCCGCGGCGCGATCGCAAACCGCCGCCACACTCATCCGCCGATTTTCGTGGCGGAAACCCGTCTCGAATCCCAATTGGGAATTTGTCCCGTTCTCCAGAGTTCCCCAAGAAAAACACCGATCTAAAAATAAACTTCGAGTCCGGGGTTTGTAATAGGGTCCGAAGGTGTTTGTTTCCTGCCGCCCGTCTTTATAAGTATAATGATTCTGGTGGTGCACTTGATTTCCGTTGTCTTCAACCCGAAAGCTCCTGACACACCGTTTGGAATCCAGAACCTCTCCCGTCGCGGAATAGTCAAGCCAGATCCCGTGCCAGTCTCCGGCGTGATACCGACAGAATCGATGCCAATTTTGCTCTTGAAGTTCCATCTTCCATCAACCCCGAATTTGTGCCATCATCGCCGCGTCGTCCCAGTAGGAAAACACTTTTTTAATTTGCCCCATCTCGTCAAACTCGAAGGTGCTGATGCCCTCGGCGACTCCCCGGCGGTCATTTTTGCCCGCGCCGCGCATCGTCCACTTCACCGCCGCCCCATTTCCGGAGATAAAGATTTGGTCGGGGGAGACATCCAAACTGGCGAACGCCATCGACAGGATTCCGAAGAATTGTTGGTAGGTTTCGCGGACTTGACTCGGGGGATTGCCGACGGGATCGTAGGTGATGCCATCTGCGGCGAACAGGGCAACCCAGTCCTCCGCATTCATGGACGAGAGGGCTTGAAAATAAGCTTCTATCGCGTGGGATATCGTCTCTTTTTGCATCTGAAAACTCTCCAAAACACTCGCCATTATGAATCAGTTTCGACCCAAACGGTGACGGCGGCAACGGCGATTAACATTTCGTCATTTTTGTCGCCGAGTTCCGCGATCGCCCGCCCCTGCACCACCATCCCCCCGGACTCCAGTTTCAGGGACTTTCGCCCGAAGGGGAGTACCGCCAACACCTCCGTTTCCCGCACCGATTCCGGGTAGGGGACGGCGACTTGCACCTCGACGATCATCTCGTCCGGGTGACTCAATCCCGCCACTTCCCACACCCCCGGGAGGGCGTTGTGGGCGATCGCATTTCGGACAGCCCGGGCGGCGGCGATCGTGGGTTCCTGCCCGTGCTGATCGACCCCCATCCCCATTTCGATAATCAGCCGTTTTCTTGCCATAATTTCCTCCAATTTTGAGATCGTGTTTGTCTGTTCAATTATTGATGATATCAAATCCTGATAATTGACCACCAAACATCTGTGGTGGAGGGAGTAGGGAGTGCCGCCCAATATCAGAGTCCAGCGCCCCTCAATAATTAACAATTATTAATTGTTAAACCCAGGCGAGATCTGACCAACTCCCGGACGGCGATCGCCGACTCCAACTGTAACGCTTCCCGGGCGATCGCTTCTGCCTCGTCGCGACGGATTCGGGAAATCGTCATCTTCACCATCGGGATCGCCTGGGGGTTCAAACTCAACTCGTGGGCCCCCAACCCCATCCAAATGGGAACCGCCACCGGGTCGGCGGCCAACTCCCCGCACACGGACGCCCAAATTCCGGCCCGTTTCGCCGCGGCGATGGTTTCGGCCACCAGGCGCAAGACGGCGGGTTCCAGGGCATCGGTGAGGGCGGCGACCTTGGAATTGGTGCGGTCGGCGGCCATCGCGTATTGCGTCAAATCGTTAGTCCCGATGCTGAAAAAATCCACCGCTGCCGCCAACCGTTCGGCCATGAGGGCGGCGGCGGGGACCTCCACCATTGCCCCCACTTCCGGCATCTCCGAGAGGGGGACGTTTTGCCGCCGCAAATTCTCCCACTCCTCCGTCAAAATATCGCGGGCCGCGCGAATTTCCTGCAATCGCGCCACCATCGGAAACAGAATTTTGACCGGGCGATCGCACCCCACCCGCAGCAGCGCCCGCAACTGGGCACGGAGCAGGTCTGGGCGGTCCAGCAGCAGGCGGATGCCCCGCCAGCCCAAAAATGGGTTATCCTCGTCGGGGAGGCTAATTCCCGGCATGGGTTTGTCGCCGCCGATGTCCAAAATCCGCACTCCGAGGGGATGGGGGTCGATGGCATTGGCGATCGCCCGGTACAGTTCCACCTGTTCGTCCTCCGAGGGGATGCGCCGCCGCGCCAGAAACAGAAATTCGCTGCGGAGTATCCCCACCCCTTCCGCGCCGTTCTGCATGGCGATGCGGGCTTCGGCGACGCCGCTGATGTTCGCCATCACCCTGAGACGGTGGCCGTCGGCGGCGACCGCCGGATTTTGGGCGGCTTGTCGCAGATCTCGGGCGGTGGCGAGTTGCCGTTCCCGCCGGCGGCGCAACTCCTCGATTTGGTCCGGGTGAGGATCAACCCACACCTGGCCGGTGCCGCCGTCGATCGCGATCGCCGTCCCCCCCGACAAGTGGAGCAATTCCGGGCCCACACCCACCACCATCGGGATGCCGAGCGATCGCCCCAAAATGCCGCTGTGGGAAATCGAGCAACCCGCCGCCGTGCAGATGCCCAAAACGCGCTCGGGGTCGAGCTGGGCGATTTCGGAGGGGGTGAGTTCCGGGGCGACCAAAATTCCCGGTTCCCGCAACAGCAGGCAGACGGGTTCGGCCCCCGTCAGCAGTTGCAACACCCGCCGCCCCACGTCCCAAACGTCGGCCGATCGCGATCGCAGCAGGGGATCTTCGAGGTGTTCGTAGGTGGCGACGACTTCCTCGATCGCCGTTTTCCAGGCTGCCGCGGCGGTGTGGTGCTGTTCCCAAATCAGTTCCCGCGCCCGCTCCATCAGGGTCGGGTCGTCGAGGTGGAGCAGGTGGGTGGCGAAAATGGCGGCTTCGGAAGACCCGACGCGATCGGTGACGGCGCACCTCTGGCCGATTTCCCGGTGCAAGTCCAGCATTTGGGCTCGGGAACTGTCGCGGGCCCGCTGCAAAAATTCCCATTCCCGCTGGGGGTGTTCGGTGTGTTGGGTTTCGATGTGGATGGCGGCGGGTTCGCAGCGCATCACCGGGCCGATGGCGATGCCCCCGGCGGCGGGGATGCCCCGCAGGGAGCGGTCGGGCGGGGGGGAGGAAAGCCTTTGAGGGACACGGCTCCGGTTCGGCGAGGTCAATTCTTCGGTGAGGAGGTGGCGGAGGGCCTCCAGGGCGGCGGCGGCGTCGGCTCCCGTGGCGGCGATCGCGATCTCTTCCCCGTCCCGCACCCCCAGGGCGATGACTTGGTTGATGCTTTTGGCGTTGACGGGGGCGGTTCGGGCTGTTATGTTCTCTAGGGTGATGTCGGATTCAAATTGAAAGGCTAATTTCACCAGTTGGGCGGCGGGGCGGGCGTGGAGCCCGGTGCTGTGGTCGAGGGTCAGGTGCAGTTGCCCGGTCGGGAAATGCTCCGGCGGCGGACTGTCGGGGGGGTCGTGTGCCCCCAACTGCGCCAGTTTCGAGGTCATCGCATTTTCGGCCTCCGCGACGACGCGATCGAGCTCGGCGCCCCCGGCGGCGGTGACGGCCGCGGCGATCGCACCTTCGGCTAGGGGGGCGGCGCAGAGGCGGATTTGGCACCTTCGGGCGGCGGGGAAGAGTTCTAGGGCCCGTTTCGCGGCCGCCACGGCCCGCCCCAGATCGGCGAACACGACGACGCCATCGCTTTCAATGGGGGCGATTGCCTGGTAGATTTTGACGGCATCGACTTCCAGGGGGGTGTCCGGACCGCCGAGGTCGGCCACGATCGCGATCGGCACGGCGTCCCCCGCCATCTGCGCGGCCAATTCCCGGATTCCGACTGCGAGGGTGTGACTGTGGGAAACAATCGCAATTCCAACCATGTTGATGAGCCTCGACGCTGAACCGGAATAGCCATTAGCCTTCTAATCTACCAATTTTTGGAGGTTTGTTCTACGACATCATCCGATCAGGAATCGAGATGTGGCGGCCTGTAGTGGAGTTTCGAGCTCTACGTCGTTATCGAGACTCTCGCCATGTTCAAATATTTGACGGTTCTGGTTCCCCTTTTGTTGACCGGTTGTCAGTTGAATTTCTCTTCCTTCGGGGAAGATTTGGAATTGCCGCCCCTAAAACAGAGCGATCGCGCCCCGTTGATGATGCGGGCGATCGCGGTGGGACAACAGGCTTATTACGACCATCAGGGACAGTTTGCCGGTTCGGTGGAGAGCCTGTCGGCCCATCTGAATTTGGAGACGGAAAGTTATCTTTATGCGATCGAAACCGAGGGCGAATCCGCCCAGACGGTGGTGTTGACGGCGACGGCAAAAACCGACGACCTCCCCAGCTACGCCGGCGTCATGACCGCCGGGGCGACGGAGGGAGGTGTGATGATGGTGGCGAATCTGTGCCAAACAGACGAACCTTCAAAAACACCTCCCATTTTGTCCTCAATTCCCGTTCCGGGCGAGGGGTTGAAATGTCCGCCCGGTTCCAGTCCGGTCCGCTGACATTTCCATTCCAAAACTAAGCACCTGCGGGTACAAAATCGACCTCATCCGTGCCGTCGGTTTCCCCTTGACCCGAGGTGATTTGTTCCCCGTTGACTTCGATCGCAAACGGGGTTTCATCCAAGCCGGGAAGGTTGTAATCGGTCCCATCTGCGGTGTAGCCGACGCTGGCGACCATCTTCCGGCCCGCGTCGGTATATTTGAACGCCAACAGTTGATTTTTTTCTTTCTCGTTGTCGTAGGCCCAAATCACCATGCACTCTTCTCCCTGATAGGAAAACACCTTGGGAGGGCGGGTCGGAACGTAGCGCCCGGGAGCGCCAAAACTCGCGTCGAGAAATGACTGGATCGAGTCATCCTCCACCACGGCATAGGCCACTTCTTCGGGAGAAAGGTTCGCTACAGTCGCTTCTTCTTCTTCTTCTTCTACTTCAGGGACTTCTTCTTCTTTCCCCCGATTTCGGAAATAATCGACTGCCATTTTCGTGCCGATCCCGCCGACGGCTGCAACGCCGGCTCCGAGGAGAATATTGCGAAGTCTGCTCATCAGTTTTCCTCATCTGAGAATGTTAATGTTTCGACCGTCGGGTTGCATCCCGGCGATCGCGACAATTTTAACAGATTATCCGTCCGCAAGCGGCGGATCTGAAAGATATGGCGCCGCCCGCCGGGTGTGGGGTGTGGGGGAAGCGGAGGAAGCGGGTAGAACAACCCAGACCGCTTGGGAATTAATTCCCTGTTCTTATAGCAAAAATCATCGGTCGATGATTGGGGAGTTTGTACGGATCTGATATCAACTTGTCCCCTCGGCCTCCTCCACCTCTTTTCTGTGGGGGCAACCTTATAGGGTTGCCCGCTTATTGGGGTGTCAACCTTTCACGGCGTTTATAATTTCGTCGTCCAGGTCAAAATCCACCTCGGCTTTATCCTTTCCGGCGGCCAGATAATCATTTTGGAAGGAATCTTTCAACCCGTCGATCAAACTGTATTCCGGTTGCCAATCCAGTTGATTCATCGCCTTGTGGACGTCGGCGAAGAAATGTTGGACGCGCATCGGAAACGCCTTCCGCTTTCCGAAGTCGAATTGTTGGGGGTCGTAGTGGATCAATTCCAGGTCGTCCGGGGACCGTCCCGCCGCGATCGCGCCGGCCCTCGCCAACCCGTCGAAGGTGACGAAGCGATCGCCGGAGATATTGTAAATTTCCCCGATCGCCGTCTCATTTCCCAACACCGCCGCCATCGCATTTGCCAGGTCTTTGACGTGACCCAATTGGGTGATGTGCAACCCGTTGCCGGGGATGGGAATCGGCCGGCCGGCGACGATGCGATCGAAAAACCAGGACTCTAAAGGATTGTAATTTTGGGGGCCGTAAATGTATGTCGGCCGGATCGATGTCCAGGGAAGTCCGGCTTTTTGCAGGTAGGTTTCCGTCTCGTATTTCCCCAGGTGGCGACTCTTCGGATCGGTGGCGTCCCCCTCGACGTGCGGCATCTGGTCGGACTTGAGATAGACCCCCGCCGAACTCATGTAAATGAAGTGTTTGACTTTCCCGTTGAATACATCTGCCAGGGGTTTGGTGTCGCTCAATTGGCGGCCGTTGTTGTCAAAAATGACGTCGAACGTTTCGCCGGAGAGCTTTTCTTTCAACTGTTCCCCGTCGGTGCGATCGCCGTGGATTTGCCGGATGCCATCCACGGGGGCGGGTTTGTTTCCCCGGTTGAATAAAACCAATTCGTGTCCGCGATTGGCTAGAATTTTCGTGAGATAGACCCCGATAAATCGAGTCCCACCCATGATCAAAATTTTCATTCTTTACCCCTATTTATAAAGGCTGCAAAATTCGAGATTTCGGATTCGTAGAGTCGAGTATAACACTTTCCGATCCGATCGGATAGGGCGACCGCCCGCGATCGCTCTTGACAACCCCAACCCCAAGTTTTACAATTAGAGCGACACGGATATTGATGAAACCCCATAACTCGGTCGGTGTGAAATTTTCCCAATCTCCGAATGCATCACCGGAGTGCCATACAATCACAAAAAAACCACAGGATTCCATTCAGCAGTGCCGTCACAACTGACCCCAATTGCGATCGCTCTCCCGGCGAAGACAATCCAAGTCGTCCCGGAGAAAACGGGAATTTGGGGGAGAATGGGGGCGATCGCACTGCCGCATCCGAGGGCTGGAGAGAACCGCCGCCGGATCGGATTCTAGCAGTTGCCCTCCCTTTCGAGCTATACTTGCGACAGTCTCAACCTGAAATTGCCAGGTGATTGCCCTTCATGCCGTTTCCCCTTCTCCGCCGTTGCCGCCGACAGTTGAAGCGGCGTGTCGGTAACGTTTCACTCCGCACGGTTTTGGTCGTCCCATTTTTACTGCAAGTCGTATTGACGGTAAGTTTGGTGGGCTATTTTTCCTTTCGGAACGGGGAAGCGGCTGTGCAAGATTTGGCATCTCAACTGCGGGACGAACTCACCGCCCGCATCAACCAGCGCCTGCAAAGCTACGTCCGAGCCCCCCACGCCATCAACCGTCTGAACGTCGATGCATTGTCAAAGGGCGATTTAAATTTTAGCACGGGTGCGGGTTCAAATCAATTTTTGCAACAACTCAAAATAGCCTCCTACGTGAATGCCGTCTATTGCGGCGATCGCGAAACGGGAGATTTCGTCGGCGTGAGTCGCACCGGCGACGGGGCTTTTTTCGAGTTGATGATTCGCAACTCGGAGACGGACGGACGGATGTATTTATACGGTATCGACATCCGCGCCGATCGCCTCTACTTTTTGCGAGATGCCGGCCCCTACGATCCCCGAACGCGGCTTTGGTATCAAGTTGCCCGGGCATCAGCCCGGGCAAAATGGAGCGATATTTATTTAGATTTTACCACAAATATCCCCACCATTACCGCCAGTTTGCCGGCCCACGACAGTTGGGGAAATCACTTCGTCGGTGTCTGCGGAACGGACGTTTTACTGACGGAGGAATTGAGGCAATTTTTGAAAGGATTAGAAATCGGAAAAACGGGGGAAGCCTTTATTTTGGAGCGGTCTGGCATTTTAGTTTCCAGTTCCACCGACGACCCCATCACCGTCGGAACGGCCGAGGAGGCCCAAATGCTAAAAGCCACGGAAAGCCTCAATCCTTTGGTGCGGGCGACCACCCAATATTTGATACAAAAATTCGGCAACTTGCGCGGCATCCGGCGATCGCAACAGCTCGACTTTAAGATTGACGGAAAGCGGCAATTCGTGGAAGTTTTACCCTTCAATGACGACCGGGGTTTGGACTGGCTGATCGTGCTAGTCGTACCCGAATCGGATTTCATGGAACAAATTAACGCCAGCAAGCGCACCACCATTTTACTCTGCGTCGCCGTTTTGATCGTACCCACGGTATTTAGCATCGCCATGGCGAGATGGATCGGCCGGCCGATTTGGCGGCTCAGTTTGGCCAGTCAGGCGATCGCCCAAGGAGATCTGAAGCAATACGTCAAATCCGACAGCATCCGCGAACTGCGGATTTTATCCCAGTCCTTCAATACCATGAGTCGCCAACTTCGCGAGTATTTTGAAACCCTCGAAAATCGGGTGGAAGAGCGGACATTTGAACTACACCAAGAAAAGGAAAAATCCGAAAAATTATTGTTGAATATTTTACCGAAAGCCATCGCAGACCAACTCAAAGAAGAACGAAAAACCATTGCCTCCGCCATCGAAAATGTCACCATTTTATTTGCGGATATTGTCGGTTTCACACCCCTTTCAGCCCGGGTTCCCCCCATCGAATTGGTGGGATTGCTCAACCAGATGTTTTCGCGGTTCGACGAACTGGCGGAACGCCACAAATTGGAGAAAATCAAGACCATCGGGGACGCCTACATGGTCGTCGGCGGGTTGCCCATTCCCCGGGACGACCACGCCGAAGCGATCGCGGATATGGCGATCGAAATGCAGCAAATTATGGACGAATTTAACGCCTGTCAAATTTTGGGAAATATTCCCGGATGTGAAAACTTCCAAATTCGGATCGGCATCAACACCGGTCCCGTCGTCGCCGGAGTCATCGGCATCAAAAAATTCTCCTACGATTTGTGGGGAAATGCCGTCAACATCGCCTCCCGTATGGAATCCTCCGGCGAACCCGGACGCATCCAAGTCACGGATGTCACCTACGAACGCTTAAAATACCGCTACAAATTTGAACCGAGAGGCACGATAAAAGTGAAAGGAAAAGGTGACATGACCACCTACTGGCTAATCGAAAAATTGTAGGAAATGGCGAGGGGGGAAAATTGAATGATTAATTGTTAATTGTTAATTGTTAATTTTCCCCAAATCAAACCAACGCCAACGGATCCACAGAAACAAATTGACCGAATAACGCGAAATCGTCCGCATTCAACACCACCCCCAGAATTTCGTCGGTCGTTCTCAGGGTAATTAAAGTATCATTCGCCACCCCGTCGCCCTCGTAATCCGTGAGTCGAGTGTAGTCGATATCGGCTTCGGTGAGTCCGTCGGTGAGGGCAATTTGATCCCCGGATTCAAACCAGTCAAAATCGGTGATGACATCCACTTCATTGATCTCAAAAGAAGCCTCATCCGTGCGGAGAATAAAGATATCCCGATCGCCCCCCCCGGTGAGACTGTCAATCCCCAGATCTCCCGACAGAATATCCTCCCCGTCATTGCCGAACAACTGGTCATTTCCCTTACCGCCAAATAGGCGATCGTCCCCCTCTCCCCCTTCGATGATATCCCCGTCGCGATCGCCCCTCAAAAAGTCGTTGCCATCCTCTCCAAAAATGCGATCGTCCTGCTGTCCGCCGAATACCTCGTCATCGCCACCACCCCCGTAAACCGTATCATTTCCCTGGTTGAGAAGGATGCGTTCGCTCTCGAAAGAGGCGAACACCACATCATCGCCACCCAACGTCCAAATCCCGTCCGAATAGCCCGCTAAATCCCCCTCAAATAAAGTTATCGTATCGGGAGTTTCCTGGGCCAGGAGGCGCGGCAAACCCGACGGATCGGGGGTGAAACTAAACGCCGGCGGGGTATCGTCAAAAAAGATATCCTCAAAAAACGATTCGTCGGCATCTTCCCAGGGAGACTGCCCCAGTAAAAAACTGGAATAATTCGGATATTCTTCGGTTAACATAGTCCGGAAAAAAAGAAAAAATTATCCAACCGTTGTTGCGCTTCAGCGCTTCAGAAAAGGGTTCAAGCCCCACAACAACTTCAGAAGTACCCCGTCAATATAGTCGCCAAAACTGGGGTGAGAGTTCCGGACTATTTCCAATTCAATTGCATCTGCCATTCTCAGATGCGATCGCCCGCAGGTGAGACGGGATTCTCTCTCAAAACCCGAAACAATTTCGCCACCTTTTCCATATCCTTGTCCCCCGGCGATCGCTCCACGCCGCTGGAGAGATCGATGCCGTCGGGTTGTAGCAGTGTCAGGGCATCTGTGATATTATCCGGAGTCAGACCCCCCGCCAGGAACCAGGGACACCCGGGGCGAAATTCCCGCAGCGATCGCCAGTCCAGGGTGCGGCCGGTCCCCCCCAACTGCCGGGGATGGTAGGCATCGAGGAGGAGGGCATCAACGTGGGGGACGAAGGCGGCGGCGGCGTCGAGGGCCTCCGGCGTTTTGACGCGGATCGCCCGGATCAGTTCGCACGTCGGCAGGGCATCCCGCAGGCGATCGCACAGTTCGACGGACTCGCCCCCGTGCAGTTGCACCCCCGTCAGCTTCCCGGCCGCGACGGTATCGCGGATCTCCTCGAAAGTCGCATTGGCGAAAACCCCGATCCGGGCGACGGTTTCCGGCAGGTGAGGCGCCATCGCCCCGATGTCCTCGGCCCGGATCTGGCGGGGGGAGGCGGGCACGCAGATGAACCCCAACGCCGTCGCCCCCAGTTCGGCGATCGCCCGTCCCTGTTCGAGTTGAGTGATCCCACAAATTTTGATTCGCATCGATGCCCTTCGATTGACGCCATCCCTGATCAAATCATACCAGGAGCGGGCAAAATGTGGGAAACGGCCTGGGAGTGTTAATTTTTAAAACAAAATCTTGCTTTTAAACAACTTTTTCCTATAATTGTTTCCGAAACTTTTTTCGGTTTCTTAAAAATTGCAAATCCGTTGGCCGTAAACCTATTAATTGGGAGAAAAAAAATTGATGAATTCGACTCTAATTTTTGGCCTACAATCCACCACCCCCTCCACCCCGGAATGGTCTTTGACCGTGGGAATTATCATGATTTTGTGCAATATTTTTGCGATCGTGGTCGGCTACTACGCCATTTCCAAAGAAAATCGCGGTCAGGGTCCGGCCTTGCCGGTTTCCCTCCCCCGGGTCTTCACCGGTTTCGGCTTCCCGGAACTCCTCGCCACCGCCAGCTTTGGGCATATCCTGGGGGCGGGGGTCATCCTCGGCCTGTCCTATACCGGCGTCCTCTAGGGTTTTGAATCCCCCTCCTTTTCAAGCCGGGCCGTTTCATTGTCCCCGAAAAATGGCGACCGGGGCTCCCGAGGCAGAGGGAGATTTTTCTGAATCAACAAGGGGTTCAATCCCCTTGTTTCACGCCTTAAAATACCTTGCTCCTGTCTCTCCTCAACGGTTTTCCTCGTCAACCTCGACAAGGGGCGACCTCCCCTTGTTGAACCGAGAATGAAACGGCCGGACCCTGACAAAGGGGGGATGGGGGCGGGGGGGGATCGAAGGGGGATTCGGCGTCGGGCTGTCCGCCGGACACATTGACAAATTGACTTAAAAATGGTATAATTTCCGCTGCGATCGCGGCTGAATTCGGTTGTCAAAATTTTCGGTCTTCGTTTCCCGTTATCCTAATTTCTAACTTCACAGTTTTCGGGGCGACAGGCGTGATAACAAATGCGATCGCTTTACAAAAGCTTTATCAAATAAAGAACCAGGCTTTACACAGGCATCTGTAATTGTACCGAGTCCAGATGTTAACGTTAGCATACAACATCTACGCAATTTATCAAATCACACCAGGGATGATCATGAAAAGCATCTACAAAGGCTTATCATTAGCCACAACTTCCATCATGGGTGCGATCGCGATCGGTACATTTACCGAACTTCCTGCCAAAGCGGCAACATTAAATTTCGGGGAAATGTATGTATTTGGAGATAGTCTGTCGGACACGGGGAATATCTTTTCCGCCACGGGTGGAGCCTATCCCCCCAGCCCGCCCTACTTTGAAGGAAGGACTTCCAACGGGCCGCTGTGGATCGATTATTTTGGCAACAAATTGGGTTTAAATCCCGGGTTGGCATTCGCTCCATCTTTCCCCGCAAATGGGTTAAATTTCGCGTTTAATGGGGCGACCACCGGAACGGAAAACACCACGGACGATCAGGGACAATTTCAGGCTTTAAATTTAACTTTCCCCGGTTTATCCGATCAAATCGACGCATTTGAAGCATATAACACTTTTGGATCAACCCATCCCGATGCACTTTATGTCATTTGGGCGGGGGCGAATGATTACTTGGGAGGGGGTCAAATCGATCCCACCGTTCCGGTTAACAATTTATCCGATGCCGTGACCGACCTTTACAATGTTGGAGCCCGCAATTTCTTGCTATTGAATTTGCCGAGATTGGGAGAAGCGCCCATCGCGGACTTGAATCCTTTCGACCCGGAAAATGACATCGATAATGATGCACTCAACACTCTAATCACCTTCCATAATCAGGGATTAAACCTGGCTGTCGCGGGGTTGAATCAAAACTTGACCGGCGCTAATATCAGCTTATTTGACGTGGCAGGTTTGTTCGACGATGCGATCGCCAATCCCGGGCAATACGGATTTACGAATGTAACAGATCCCTGCTTCTCAATTACCACGGGTACCATTTGTAACGACCCGGAAAATTATTTATTTTGGGATTTTGTCCACCCGACGACGAAGACCAATGAAATCATCGCCCGGGCGGCTTACGACCAACTCAAAGACGATTTCAAAACCGTCCCCGAGCCTTCGGCGACCCTCGCCCTGGCCGGTTTGGGGGTCGGCTTGCTGGCGAAGAAATCCACCGCCAAAAAATAAACTGTAAAAATCAATAAACTTGGGGGGTGTAATTCAAAAGCAGCCCCCCTCCTTACAAGGGGAAAAATCCAGTGGGGAATCAATCGTGAGTTGGCGGTGTGAGGAGCAGACCTAAAAAATCGATCGAAAGGCAAAAGGGATTGAAAAAGTTCAATCTATAGCACAATTTTCGCCGGACGGAACTTTAATTTTCATCGGTCCCGGCGCTGCCGGCAGTCCTGCGGCCGATTTCCCGAATCAACTCCACCAACCCGTTGGCTAACCGGGAGGCGACGACGGTTCCCTCGAAGTCAAACTCGGGGCTTTGAAGGGCTTCGACCAACATCCATTTGCCCGTCTCCGTCATCGACACCATTGGAACTTGATTGTCCTTGTCAATCTCGATCGCGCCGGCACTTTTGAGGTCGTCGTAGAGACCCTGATAGATGCCGACCTTCTTGCCCTGACGCTTTTGTTTGACTTTACTCGTCAGGTCGCTTTTCTTGACCTTGCTATCGGTACCACCCAATGCCCATAAAGTCAGAAGCAGTCGGGTTTTAGCCTTGTCGTCCATTTCACCCGTGGCGGGTTTGGGCGCGTCATTGTAATCCATTGTTGACATATCGCTCATCGATTCAGACATGAAAATACCATCAGATTGTACAACAGATAATAATTGATCCAAATCCGATGCGAACCGCAATTCGCCTAGGGATGGGAACGGGAGAGAATTTTCGGAAGAGCGTTGGCAACAAAGGGGGGGAGGCGATGGCGCAACTATAAATTGTCGGGCCGATCGTCGATCTTGAGAAACCCGATTCTCGCAAAACCGATCAGACGGGAAACAGATCGACAGGTTCCCCGATGGTCAACCGCCGTCCCGGCGGCGGACGCGCCCAATCGGCGCAACTCCTGCCATACAGGGCAATGAGCCCCGGGCTTTCAGCCGTCGGCAGGGGTTGACCGAGAGTCATCATTCTTGCACCGGCCGGATGTCCCACCAATTCTCGGAAACCCGGGGGAGGGGCGCCCCTGCCGGAAGCGATCGGGGTTGAGCGCAATGAGTGGCAAACTAGAGATGAAAATTACAATCCCACGAATTCCCGAATCATGCCCCCCCTGCCCACGAACGATCCGCAATTCCTGGAACTCCGGCGTCGCCTGCGCGAGATCCAGGATGTCAAAGCAGCAATTGCCCTGTTGCAGTGGGATCAGGCGACCCATATGCCCGACGGCGGCACCGCGGCCCGGGCGCGTCAGATCGCGACCCTGAAACAGATCGCCCATCAAAAATTCACCGATGCGGCCGTCGGCGACCTGTTGGAGCGACTCTCGGCCCGGGAAGTCCCCGTTGACGACCCGATCGCGGCCGGTTGGCTGCGGAGAATCCGCCGGGAGTACGGGCGATGGCGGCGCATCCCGCCGCCGTTCGTCGCCCGCGCCGCCGAGCACCAGGCGATCGCCTACGGTGCCTGGGTCGCAGCCCGCGCCGAGGGGGATTTTCGGGCCGTGGAACCGCTGCTGGAGGGCACCCTCGACCTGAGTCGGGAGTTCGCCGGCTTTTTTCCGGAGGCCGATCACCTGGCCGACCCCCTGATCCAAAACAGCGATCGCGGCCTGAGCGTTTCCCGGTTGCGATCGCTGTTCGAGCCGCTGCACCGGGAACTCCACGCCATCCTCGACGCCATCCTCGCCGCCCCCCCCGCCAACGACACCTGCCTGCACCAGTTCTACTCCGAAATCGACCAAATCAACTTCTGCAACTGCATCCTGTCCCGGATGGGCTACGACTTCCGGCGGGGTCGCCGGGACACCGCCCCCCACCCCCTGACGGCTCCATTTTCCCCGGGGGACGTCCGCCTCGCCGCCCTCCTGAGCGAACATCACCTGCATCGCGCCCTGTTCAGTACCATCCACGAGGCGGGTTACGCCCTCTACGAACAAAGTCGCGACCCCGAACTCGACGGGGCCGACTGGGGGGGAGGGGCATCTTCGATCTTCGGCCACACTCAGTCTAAACTGTGGGAAAACCGGGTCGGTCGCAGCCGCGCGTTTTGGGAGTGGTTCTACCCCCAACTACAGGGGATGTTTATCCGCCAGTTGGGCCACCTGTCGGCTGACCAATTTTATCGGGCCCTGCACCGGGTTCAACCCGGGCCCCTGCGTAGCGAAGCCGACGAAATCACCCACAACCTCCACGTCATCATCCGGTTCGAGCTGGAGTCGGATCTGCTGGAGGGGAAACTCGCCGTCGCCGACCTGCCGGAAGCCTGGAACGAAGGGTACCGGCGGGAATTCGGCCGCGTCCCCCGGAGCGATCGCGACGGGGTTTTGCAGGACCCCCACTGGTACGGGGGGTGGGTCGGGGGGATGTTCCAGGGCTATGCCCTCGGCGACCTGATCGGGACCCAACTCTACGAGGCCGCCGTCCGCGAAGACCCCGAAATCCCCGTCGATATCGAGCGGGGGAATTTCACACGGCTCCACGACTGGCTGCGGCGGACTGTCTACCCGGCCGCAGGCGAGGACAGGGTCCAGGTGTGGGTGGAGCGGGTGACGGGCAGCCCCCCGAGTCTCGAACCCTTCCTGGAGTACCTGCGAAATAAGTACGGATATCTTTATAATTGTAAATTTTAGAGTTTTGCTTCTTAAGATTGGGATACACTATTTTATAGTGCCTAAAAGGTGGGGATCTCGATTCACATCACGGTTGACCCGGCCCGGTCAACGTCGCACCCCTCCGCTCGGCTGCGGTCGGTGGGTCGGGGCATCTGAATGGCAAAGTTTCGGTGCATCTCCCCGTCATTCGGAAGCGGTAAAGGGTCGGCTGCTGTTGAAGGCGAAGTCCGTCGTTTTTTCCAATTGCTGCGGTCAAATGAATAAGGCGGCGGGCCGGACGGGCGCGGCCGGGGGCCGGAGTCGGGAGCCATTGATGCGATCGTCAAAATTTGCCGATCGCCCGGCTCATTTTTCGCATCTTCTCCGCCAACTTTTGACCGCAATTGAGGGGACTTTTTGACCGACAATAGGGGACGATAAACGCCGGCAAAACCGCGCCGAAACAAATCTATATTTGGGAGGATGTATCATTGAAACCGACGATCAAGAATTGAAATTGATAGCATTCCCGTCGGCAATAAGACACAAAAATGAGGAATTTAAAAAGCCGATAAAACGGCATCAAATTTGCTTGTTTTGGTCGGGTTTTAAACGGGCCGACTAGCGGAGCTATCGGTTGTCAAATCGCCCCCCATATCGAACGAACGACTGACCAGGAGAATTTCATGTCCGAACTCATTCAAGCCGTCATCGATGGCGATGAAAAAAATGACTTGCGCCAGTTCACCGGCGAACTCAGAGTTTCCGAAAAGCGCTACTTGCTGCGAAACGACATTTTACAGGCCTTTTCCGAATACTGCAAAAAATTTGAAAAAACCGAGGCTTTCATCCACGGCTCAAACCTCAGCAAGTTGATCTACTACACCCAAGAAATTATCCTCGAAAATGAAAGCATTTGCCTGATCGTCCGCCCCAAAATTGCCACCCAAGAACGGTTTCGACTCTGGCCGGATTTGTCCGTCGAAACGATGGACATCTCCGCTCTTCTCGACACCCGCGATCGCTTCGTCAACCACTACCACCCCAACGAAGGCGACGTTTTAGAAATCGATTTCGGCTCCTTTTACGACTACTCCCCCAAACTCCGCGACTCCAAAAACATCGGCAAGGGCGTCCGCTACCTGAACCGCTACTTATCCAGTAAACTCTTCCAAGATGCCCGCCAGTGGCTCGAAGCCCTGTACAAATTTCTCAGCCTGCATTCTTACAACGGAATGCAACTGCTGATCAACGATCGCATCCGCAACCAAGATCAACTCTCCGAAGCCGTCAAAAAAGGCATCGCACTGCTCAACAGCCGCCCCCCCAAAGAACCCTACGAAAAATTCCGGTTTGAATTCCAAAACATGGGCTTCGAGCCGGGGTGGGGAAACACCGCCAAACGGGCGCTAGAAACCTTGGAAATGCTCGACGAACTCCTCGACTCCCCGGACGACGAGGTGCTCGAAGCCTTCCTCGCCCGCATCCCCATGATCTTCCGCATCGTCCTCGTCTCCGTCCACGGCTGGTTCGGTCAGGAGGGGGTGCTCGGCCGCCCCGACACGGGGGGGCAGGTGGTCTACATTTTAGACCAGGCCCGCAGCCTGGAACAGGAACTCGAAGAAGAGCTGAAACTCTCCGGTTTGAGCGCCCTGGGCATCCACCCGAAAGTGATCATTTTGACCCGCCTGATTCCCGACAGCGACGGCACCCGCTGTCACCAGCGGTTGGAGAAAGTTTACGGCACCGAAAACGCCTGGATTCTCCGGGTTCCGTTCCGGGAATTCAACCCCAACGTTACCCAACATTGGATGTCGCGATTTGAAATCTGGCCCTATTTGGAGACGTTCGCGATCGACGCCGAAAAGGAACTTCTGGCCGAGTTCAAAGGTTCCCCAGACCTGATCGTGGGCAACTATTCCGACGGCAATTTGGTGGCATTTTTGCTGTGTCGGAGGCTGAACGTGATCCAGTGCAACGTCGCCCACGCCCTGGAAAAATCCAAGTACCTGTTCAGCGATTTGTACTGGCAGAACATGGAGGATAACTATCACTTCTCCCTGCAATTTACCGCCGATTTGATCGCCATGAACGCGGCGAATTTTATCATTGGCAGTACCTACCAGGAAATTATCGGCACGACGGATAGCGTCGGCCAGTACGAATCCTACAAATCCTTTACCATGCCGGGACTGTACCATGTGGTGGATGGACTGGAATTATTCAGCCCCAAATTCAACGTGGTACCGCCGGGGGTCAACGAGGCGATTTTCTTCCCCTACACCCGCACAGAAGACCGCATCCAGAGCGATCGCGATCGGATCGAAGATTTGATTTTCCACCTCGACGACCCCGCCAAGGTGTACGGAAAACTGGCCGATCCGAGTAAATTTCCCCTCTTCTCCGTCGCCCGCCTCGACCGGATCAAAAACATCACCGGCCTGGTGGAGTGCTACGGCCAACATCCGGAACTACAAGAAAAGGCGAACCTCATTTTCATCACCGGAAAGCTGCGGGTCGAGGATTCCATCGATCGCGAAGAGGCTGAAGAAATCGAAAAGATGTACCGCATCATCGAGCAGTACGACCTCTACGACAAAGTGCGCTGGCTCGGTGTCCGGCTCTCCAAAACCGACACCGGGGAGATGTACCGGGTCATCGCCGACCACCACGGGATCTTCGTCCAACCCGCCCTATTCGAGGCCTTTGGGCTGACTATTTTGGAGGCGATGATCTCCGGGTTGCCCACCTTTGCCACCCAATTCGGCGGCCCGCTGGAAATTATCAAAGACAAGATCAACGGATATTATATCAACCCCACCAACTACGACGAAACCGCCGCCAAGTTGGACGAATTCCTAGTCCGCTGCGGCTACAATATCGGGTTCTGGAACGAGATTTCCCAGCGGGGCATGGATCGGGTTTACAGCAGCTACACCTGGAAAATTCACACCTCCCGGCTGCTGACGCTGACCCGGGTCTACGGGTTCTGGAATTACGTTTCCAAGCAAAAGCGGGAAGACATGATCCGCTATTTGGAAGCCCTGTTCCACCTGATTTACAAACCCCGCGCCCGGGAGTTGTTGCAACAGCACTTGCAACGTTAGGATCGGGGCAGGATTGGGGGATGGGGACCTCAATTTTAGATGGTCGGGGCGCGAGGGCTGGCGTCCCGATTTGAACTCCCCCGCCCCCCCGATCGGTTTTGCGAGTTCGGCTTCCCCGGAGCGGTTGACCCTCGTCGGTTAACCATTCCGGATGATAAAATTCGATTCAGAAGCTTGATTCAAAGCCATAAAGTCGAAATCATTAAATAACGAGATCTGTACTATGGGTATCAAAACTGCTATCATCGCCGGGTTGTTGGCCCTGGCAATTCCGAGCTTTGGCGCCCCCGCGATCGCCAATTCCGGCGCGGAATCCACCCTCGAAGACCGGGAACTCGAGGAACTGTTGATGCCGGGGGGCGATCGCCCCACGTTCTCGTTTTCCGAAAATGAAAGATTGGAACGGGAATTATTTTCCGACCCCTTTTATAAACCCGACAAGGAAGCGATCGAGCGACAGGTTTTTTCCGAACCCTACTACCAGCCGGAAACGCGGCCGACCCGCCCCCGGGAAATGACCCTGGCGCGGGGGACTCAGGGCTCCCAGGTGGCCGGCTTGCAGCAGCGGCTACAGGTCCACGGGTTTTATTCGAGCCAGGTTGACAGCATCTTCGGCCCCCGTACCGAGCGGGCCGTGGAGGAGTTCCAGGCCTCCCGAGGTTTGGCGGTGACCGGGGAAGTCGATCGCGCCACCTGGCAGGCTTTATCCGCCGACCCGCCACAGCAGGAGGCGGTGTCCGAGGAACTCGTCCTGGAAAAGGGGGCGCGGGGCTCGAAGGTGAAAACCCTGCAAATTCGCCTGGGCTTGAAAGGACACGCTCCGGGTCCGGTTGACGGGGTTTTCGGGCCGCGGACCCTGGCGGCGGTGAGCGACTTTCAGCAGGCGGTGGGCCTGGAACCGACGGGGGTCGTGGATGAGAAAACCTGGGCGATTTTGGGCCGGGAGTGGTCTAACTGAATCTGGAGGGGCGGCACTCCCGTCCCCCTAGGGGTGCGGTCTTTTTTTTTCAGCCGGTTCGGCGCCGCCGTCGGGCGATCGCTCCATTTCCCACAGCACTCGCAGGGCGGACTCGCGGGTTGTCCGAAGCCCGTTTTCCCCCGATTCCGGACGGCAAATGGAGCAGGTCTGCTGACAAGTACCCACGTTGTCGGCGAACATTCTCAACTCGTAAAGCTGCTCGATCACATAGTCGAGGCGGGTGCGATCATCTTCTTCTTCGGTTCGATGTTTGGCGACATCGAGCAATAAAATCATGTCGGTAATTTTGGCAAATATCGCCGACTTGTCTTTTTGGAGTTGGTAGGGGCATAAAGAGCAAAACATCGATTCTTGTGATTTTCAAGTTATTTTCGAGCCGGCTTCTTTCATTGTTGAATCTAAAAATAACGGTGTCATCAGTCCAAAGGTAGATTTTTAATAATTGTCAAATTTTTCCGAAAATCGGCCCCGTGTCGCCCCAAGTTCGGACGGGATTGTAAAGAATTGCCACCCAAAGATCCGCGATCGCCCCCTTCAGTTTGACCGACAATTGCCAGTGATGGAGTCCTGCGGTCTGGCGATCGCCGAGTCCAACAAACCGCCCCAAAACTATCGATAGAAAATCCAGAGCATCAATCGGAAAACATCTGACGTCAGCTCCCTGTCACCCCACAGCCTCCCCAATCATCTGGAGCGCGCACTGCTATAGGGGCGCAAGCCTTACGCCCGTTTCTGGACTCCCTCCACTCCCTTTTCCTGTTGCCTATTGCCTATTCCCTGTTGCCTGCTATAAAATAAAGAACCTGTCCTGTCGCGTTTGTGCATCCAAACTTCAATCACCAATGGCAACAAAGCCGACGATCGCCTTCTCCCACCTCGGTTGCGAAAAAAATCGCATCGACACCGAACACATGATCGGCCTGGTCGCCGAAGCCGGATATCAGGTCGATTCCGACGAAGACGCCGCCGATTACGTCGTCGTCAACACCTGCAGCTTCATCGAAGCGGCCCGGGAAGAATCCGTCCGCACCCTGGTGGAACTCGCCGAAGCCAACAAAAAAGTCGTGATCACCGGATGCATGGCCCAGCACTTCCAGGACCAACTCCTCGAAGAACTCCCGGAAGCCGTGGCCCTGGTGGGCACCGGGGACTATCATAAAATCGCCGACGTCATCGATCGCGTCGAAAAGGGCGATCGCGTCCGGGAAGTGTCCGCCGAGCCCACCTACATCGCCGACGACACCGTACCCCGCTACCGCACCACCACCGAGGGTGTCGCCTACCTGCGGGTCGCCGAGGGGTGCAACTACCGCTGCGCCTTCTGCATCATCCCCCACCTGCGCGGAAACCAGCGATCGCGCACCATCGAATCCATCGTCTCTGAAGCCCAACAACTGGCCGATCAGGGCGTGAAAGAACTGGTGCTGATCTCCCAGATTACCACCAACTACGGCACCGACATCTACGGCGAACCCAAACTCGCCGACCTGATCCGCGCCCTGGGAACCGTGGACGTACCCTGGATACGGATGCACTACGCCTACCCCACCGGCCTCACCCCCAAGGTCATCGCCGCCATCCAGGAAACCCCCAACGTCCTCCCCTATCTGGATTTGCCGCTGCAACACTCCCACCCGGAGATCCTACGGGCCATGAACCGCCCCTGGCAGGGCCGCGTCAACGACGACATCATCGAAAATATCAAAACCGCCCTGCCGGATGCCGTGATGCGGACGACGTTTATCGTCGGCTTCCCCGGCGAAACCAACGCCCATTTCGAGCATTTACTCAACTTCGTCCGCCGCCACGAGTTCGATCACGTCGGCGTTTTCACCTTCTCCCCGGAAGAGGGAACCCCCGCCTACACCCTCCCCAACCCCGTCCCGGAAGCGGTGATGGAAGCGCGGCGGGACGCGATCATGAAGGTCCAGCAGCCCATCTCCCTGAAGCGAAACCGTCAATGTGTCGGGGAAGTGGTGGACGTGCTCATCGAACAGGAGAACCCCGCCACCGGGGAACTCGTGGGGCGATCGGCCCGTTTCGCCCCCGAGGTGGACGGGTTGGTGTATGTGGAGGGCGGCGCCCGTTTGGGGTCCTTGGTGCCGGTGAAAATTACCGACGCCGACGTTTATGACCTGTACGGGCACACGGTTTGAAAAAATAGCGCGTGGTGAATTGTAGGGGCGCAAGGCTTGCGCCCTGATTTTTAGTGCTTTCGCGTAGTAGACCGTTTCGGCTCAAATGAGGCAAAATTCAAAACGTAGCACAGGCATCTTGCCTGTGGATTCAGATCCGATCACCTCATTTAAGATGAAACAGTCCAGTAGGGTGCGTTCCCACTCATCAATCGGTTTCGGGGCGGAGGTGATAGTAGGGAACGCACCAAAAGAGATGATGAAGTCCGGGCGATGCGGGTTTTAAGACGGCGTTGGCAAACCCTCAACCCGGAGTCGTCGGATGGGTGAGAGAGCGCGATCGCTTCTTTTTAAACCGCTTAATCAGACGTTTTGCCCCCCACCACGCCGCTACCGAACAGAGGATACTGATGAAAACCGCAATAAAAAACGGATGGGGATATTTGCCGTGTTCCTGTTGCCAGGGAAAGGTCATTTGTTGTGACTGAAACACCAATCCGGTGCTGGAACCGACGATCGCACCCCCGGCAATTCCCACACCGATCGCTTGTAAGTTATCCTGTAGGTTTTGGTTGGTTTCTTGGATTTGGCGATCGCGTTCTGCCTGGTCAATTTCTACCAAACCGCGAATGGTGGAAATGGTGGTATCGAGTAAGTGATAACCGGGTTGGAAGTAGTTCAAATCGGCGCGGATTTGCTCTTGAAAGGTGGGGGCTTCTTTTTGGGCGAATAACCGCCAACCCTCCGCCGGGGTTTGGGCGAGTTGTTCCATGCGTTCCAGGGTGGCTTGATAGTTCTTGGCGTTGATGGCGATCGTGTTGCGGGCGTATTCCAGGTTTCGCAGTTGTTTGGAATAGTCCAGGGAGGCCGTCAGCAGTTTTTTGAGGGTGATTTTTAGGGTGTTCAGGTCGTCGGCGGTGAGGGTTTCTCCCGTGGCGCGATCGAGGTAATTTTGATTGAATTGATTTAACTCGGTTTCGTTGTCGGTGACGATGCGATCGGCGCGATCGTAATAAATTCTGCTATCTTGAAATGCTTTGCAGATTTTGTGATAATATAACAGGAGTTCCGGCAAGTCCCAATAACACTTTTTTAGGGTCAGGGTCGGCTGTTCTTCAAATAGAAACCATATCAATAAATGACCGTAGGGATTTTCTTGTAAATCCGCCCTGGGGTTGCCGTATTCGTAGAGATAGCCGCCAAACAGGTTGTAGGCGCGATAGAAGGACGGGAATTTTTCGGGGTTTTCGGGTTGGAAGAAACTCAGCCAGCACTGGCGGGCGAGGGGTTCCAAGTCGCGGATATTTTCGGGGGATTTTTGGTTTAAATAGGCGCTCAATAACAGCGTCTGACCCAAATTTGAGGTGGAGTCGGGTTCGGGGTGAAAGCAGTTATCGGGGTTGAATTTTCCCAGGTCGGCTATTTTATATTTGTCTTTGCCGGGTGTTTCCGGTTGGTAGATATTGAGATTGAGGGCATAACTGTCGTGGAGAGATTGGGGATAAATAAAACCTTCTAATTTATCGTCTTTTGTGGTGAAAAATTTTATGGAACGTGCATCGTCGTAGAGTGTCAGCAAGTCGAAATGTTGGGAGGGTTCATCTTCGCGGAGGTGCAACGCCACGTCAACCTCGAAGGCGTCGAGGATTTTTTGATATCTCGCTTTCACCCATTGGGGGTTGATGGTTGCCTCTAAATTTTGGGGCGGTTTTGCATCGGTAGATGTCACCAAGCCGCTGTGGTATTGATAGGCGAACCAATACAGGCTGGGGGCATAAATTGGGGCGGTCGTTTCGCTCATTTGCCGATCATCTTATTTTTCGGATTGTTCTTCCGTGGCTTGTCGCACTTTTTCCACCAGTAAGGCTTTATTATAGATGGTTTCGGGTCGTTCCCCTTCGGCGGGTCTGGGGGGGGTTTCACCCTTGTTTAACATATTGGCGCGAACCGCCGCCAGTTGTGTGCGATCGAGTTTGATGTTATGATCTTTACACCAGCTTTTGATGGCTGCGGCGAGTTGCGGCGGTCTGTCTTCGGCGGCGGCTAATTTTGGTTGGAGGGTTGCCAGGTTGGTGTCCGAGTTAGTTTTCGCTTGTTCGAGGTAGGTAAGGAAGTCTTGAATGTAGAGGACAGAATCCGAGGGAATGTAATTTTCAGTCATGGCGATTATCGGGGTTTGGTCAATGATTTGATTGTATCATATCCTGTTTTTTTCGCCAATTCTTTTTAATCCTCTTTAGAGGATTTGTGCTGTGAGCTTGGGAATTGATTCCCAAGCGGTTTTGTCGTTCAACCGGATTCGATC
>NZ_JAYFER010000231.1:0-14966 GCF_055795065.1 Lyngbya sp. CCY1209 | reverse complement strand
CTGAAGTCGCCGTTCGCTTTTCATCCGTGCTTTAAAAAGACACGGCTTTCAAGCTCTCGTCCTTTTCTCGTAATTTCGTGGTCGTCCCAAGTGCCATAAACGGTGGTACTTTGCCGCAAATCCGTCCAGGTATTGAGCCCAAAACGCTGGGCGTAAATTTCATTTTGCTTCAACCGAAATTCTTCGAGGCTGCTGGCTTGGCTGATGTCGGGTAAAACGGGGGTTTCGCTGTCCGCCTCCACCATGTCCCCCATTTGGACGAAGAAATCCAGATCGCGATCGTCGGCATTTTTGAGGGCAACGAAGGGCGCCAACGCCCCCTGCAAGTCGCCGGACACCCCGAATCGCAAGCCATCGCGGGTTCCGGAGGGGTTGGCGGTGGTAAATTCCCCCGTCGCCACTTCGCCATCGGGGGCCGTGACGCGGTAGTAATAATCGGTTCCCGGTGTCAGATCGTCGAGTTGGACTCGGACGGGCACTTCCGGATCGATCGCCAAAACGGAACGGGTTGCCTCGATAGTGGCGAAGTTGGGATCGGTGGAATATTCAAAGGTGATGTTCCCCGGTTCGCTGCTGCGGGTCCACAATACGGTTGAGGTTTGGGTGGTGTCGCCGCTGGCGATGCCGTTGATGAAGGGGGAGGGGGTGACATCGGCGGTAAAATCCGCTGCGGTGAGGGCATCGGGGCTGATTCCCAAGACGAGGGCGAGGGGGGTTCCGGTCCGATTGTCGGCGATGGTCGTCCCGCCACTATCTACAGTTAAGGATAAATCCGCAAACGATCGCCCCACCAGTCCGATGGCGTCGATTCCGTCTTCAAAGTCGGCGATGGTGTCGGCGTCCGCTCCGCTCAGGACGAAGATATCGCGATCGCCACCACCGTAGAGGATATCATTTCCGCGATCGCCATACAGGATATCATTTCCGCGATCGCCGCTGACGAAATCGTTGCCCTGGCCGCCACGAAGGATGTCGTCGTCGAACCCGCCGAAGACGAAATCATCCCCTTGGTTGCCGTTGAGAAGGGCGTCGTTTCCGGCGTTCCCGCTGAGGGTGTCGCTTCCGGCTAAACCGAAAATGCGATCGGCTGCGGATGTCGCGGTCAATTCGTTATTGTCAGGATCGCCGATTATTGTTGTCATGGTAGATCGTTTCCCCAATTTGAGAGTTTGGGGCGGAGGAAACGGTTAGTTGCTCGAACTTCCTCTCACACCGTTCTGATTGTATGGCATCTGGGGGGAGCGATCGGAAATTTTCACCACTCCAGGCACGGAGGACACGGAGAAGTTATTGGTTTTCACTATTCTTGGCGGCATTTCGCAGGTGACGCAAAGCCGCTCTGTAATTCCCCCGATATCCGCTTTGTTCGACAAACTGTTGGAGTTGATCGTCGCTACAATGTTCGATTGTGGCACTGATGCTCTGTAAAATATAGTATATCCGCGATCGCGATCGCATTCACCCGTCATTTTACAAAACTTATTCAGAGTGTCAGTCCTCGGTTTGAACGACCCGAAACCCGAGGCTGACATATCCGTTGTTCGGATGGGTATTGAGGCGGTAGGCGGAACGGCAGATACTCGGGGTGTAATTCCACGAACCGCCCCGGGTGACGCGGCGGCGATCGTCGCCGTGTAAAACTATTAAATATTCGGCGTAATTTTGATAGCAATTCTCATTATAAATTTCGTCCCAAACTCGACCGTCCTGGGGCGCACCGCCGTAATTTTGATGCCAGGGGTCGGCGCACCATTCCCAAACATTTCCGTGCATATCGTACAAACCGAAAGCGTTGGCAATTTGAAAGTAGCCGACCGGCGTCGTCTTTTCGCGGTAAATTCCCCTCGGGCCTGCACCGTAAAATCCCCTGTAAATTTGATGGTGGTTTTCCCAATCCGTTCCCCGATAATTTGCCAAATCTGTCGTCAGGGTCGGGCCGAAATAGAAGGGGGTGCGCGTTCCGGCGCGACAGGCATATTCCCACTCGGCTTCGCTGGGGAGTCGGTAGCGTTTTCCAGTCGTTTCGGACAGTCGGGCGCAAAATTCGATCGCGTCGTACCAGTTCACCCGTTCCACCGGACGATTTTCCCCTTTAAATCGCGCCGGTTCCGGGTCGAGTTCTCGCAGAATTTTCGGGAAGTTCGCCACCCGTTTCCATTGACTCTGGGTGACGATATATTTGCCCATCAAAAAGGGTTGAATATTCACTTCATGTTGCGGGCTTTCATCGGCCCACCTTCCCTCTTCATCGTCCGGCGATCCCATCGTAAATGTCCCTCCCGGAATTGAGGCGAGTTCCAAAGTCATTCCATCTCCCAGGTCTTCGATCATAGATTCCGTGCGACGGCTGCTTCGATTGATTTCCCGCCCCCTTTCATCGACTTGAACGGTCGTAAATTGAAAGCAATTCGTTCGGGGTGGTTGGCTGATAATTGTCGTCGGGGCGCATCGCAAATCCTCGATCACTTCCCGGACGGATTGATACCGCGCTTTGATCTGCCGTGCCACCAAACGATCTAAAATATCGCCGAGTTCGTCGCCGACTCGATTTCCGCGCAAATCATTCCGCCACACCCATTTCGCTTCGTTCTCATCATACAATTCAGAGGGACTCATCCGGGTTAACAAATGTAGGCACGTCACCCCCAAACTGTATAGATCGCTGGCAAACTTCGGTTTTCCCATCGCCTGTTCCGGGGCGCAATAAGGTGCAGATCCGATGATGGTTTCCGGGGCGCAGTGGGCGGGATAAGATACTTTCTTAGCCGCTCCAAAATCGACCAATACCAATTTATTTTCTGTTTGATTCCGGATGATATTTTCCGGTTTTATATCTCGGTGAATGACCCGGCGATCGTGGACGAATTGCAACACGGTCAACAGTTCGTGTAAGATTTCCCAAATGTCATCTTCCCGAAAATTGCCGCGATCGCTCGATTCTTGTCGCAACGTTTTGCCGTCGATCAATTCTTGCACCAAATATTGGCGGTTATCCGCCGTAAAATACGCCAAAAGGTTGGGAATTTGGGGATGTCTGCCCAGTTCCTCCAAACGGCGGGCTTCTTGGTCGAACAGTTCGGCGGCTTTTTGCAGGTTTTCCGTCCCCTGGGCTCTCGGAAAAAACTGCTTGATGACGCAGGGCGGTTTGGAGGGTTTGAACTCATCGACGGCCAGGAACGTCCGCCCGAATCCCCCCTGTCCGAGAATGCGTTTCGCCCAGTAGCGTTCCATCAGTAGCAGTTTGTCGCTGCATTGTTGGCAAAACCGGTAACTGTCGGGGTTGAGATGGAGACAGGCGGGGTTGAGACATTGACGCATGATGGCGATCGCGGCGTTTGAAATCCTGGGTTAATTGTACTACAAATTCCGCCCCGATATTTGCCGAAGTCAACCGATCCGGCGGCCGATCGCATCCCGTTGCCAAAAAAAATCAAAAATTTAATATAGAAGAGTTGGCGGAAATGTTGCGACCCGATCGGGGACGGTTCGGAGACTTGCTGAATAGTCGATCATTCGTTGTTGGGCTTTAGCCCCGGAGGCGCTGAAGCCCAACAACGGATTTTGGGGTGATTCCAAAAGGGGCGATCGCACTTTATTTCAAATTGTGCTATCATTATTTAAGAGCGATCGAATCAATTGGTTGTCCGTCGATTTCAGAGAACCCATGAAGATTCAATTTTTACCGGATGATGTCACCGTCGATGCCGAACCGGGCGAACCCATGTTGGAAGTGGCCGATCGCGCCGGGGTTTCCATCCCCACGGGTTGTTTGATGGGCTCCTGTCACGCCTGCGAGGTGGAGCTCGACGACGGAGAGGCGATCTGTGCCTGCATCAGTTCGGTTCCCCCCGGACGGGAAAAAATGACCGTCAATCTGTACGTCGATCCGGCGTGGTAACAATTAACAATTAATAATTAACAATTAACAATTAACAATTAACAATTAATGGCCCTTTTCGACTTCCCCGTTTCGGCTATTTTACCGGGAGGCGAAGGCGTCGAATTAGGATTGCCATTTCGCCCAGACAGAGTAATCCCAATACTCCCGCCAGGGGGTTGCGATCGATGCCGGTGATCCATTCGGGGAGGGTTCCGGAATAGGTCGCCAATTCCCCCACATTGACTAAATAGTAACTCCACACCAAACCGGCGTGGAGGCCGATCGCGACTGAGAGAGAACCGTGGGGGTTGGTTTGGCTGCGGGTGGCATCTTTCGCCCAAATTAATATCATTCCCAACAGCAATAGTCCGGGGAATTGCAGCCACGTCCGCAAGATTTCTTCGGGGGGTTTAATAAAGTGCAAAATTGCAAATAAGGTACTATTTAACCACAGTGCGATCGCCGGGGAATAGTCTCGCCGCAGTTCTTCCAGCAGCCAGCCGCGAAAGAACAATTCTTCGGCGAATCCCACCCCCAGAGCGACCAATAATCCCTCGATAAAAATACGGGAAAATGTGGGGGGCAAAGGTTCCCAAATAACTCCTCCCAAGGCGGTGGCGATCGCGAATAAAATGAAAACGCCGCCGCAGCCAATGCCGAAGCCGATCGCACAATTTCGGCCGGTCGATTGACTGAATTCCAAGCCGCAGGATCGCAGCATTTGGGGGTCGTTGTAAACCCGCCGTCCCCACATTTTCAGCAGGGCGATAAATTCGCCGTAAAGGAGCGCCAGGGTGATGATACTGACCCAATTGGGATCGTCCACCAGCCCATATATAGGAATGGCGAGGGGAAGCCAAATGAGCAGCAATAGGCTAATAAAAATTCCCAGGCGGATGGGGAAGGAGCGATCGCCGATATGATGGAAATTAACGTTCGGGCGATCGCCATTTTGAGACGGCGGGCGGAGAGGGAAATGGGGATTTGATTTTTTTCCCTTACTCATCCGGTTCGATGGTGCTGGTGAGGCCGTGAGTTTTCAACGTTTCGCAGTAAAATTCAGCGTGTTCCTGGGCGCAGGTGATCACCAAAGCCAGCCCGTTCGTGTGGGCTTCCATCATGATGCTGACCGCCTGGGGTTGGGTGAGGCTGGGGACCGTTTGCAGCAAGACCTGCACCACATATTCCATCGGGTTATATTCATCGTTGTGAAGCAAAACCCGATAGCGCGGTGCCAGTTTCCGAGTGGTAGAACGCTTTTCTACGGTTTGAGTTGACACGGGACGATTTCCTCCGATGAGAGTACAGTATAGATGTGAATCAAAAAATTCAGAAATATCGATCTTTAAAATAGTTTAAAGAATCCTATCAAAACCGACAAGGGTGCAAGAATCAGGGGACAGCGGCAGTTGGCGGGACGGGGAAGAACGAAACCCCCAGCCAGACGGGTTTCCGATGCCGTTCGCCGAGAATCGGAACAGGTCGCGACACCCTCCAGGCTCTCGATGGGTGCGCCCGATCGCGATCGGAGCGTCTACAATAGAGGGCGAACCAGTGACACCCATTTTAATCTAAGCGATCGCTCGGCAGATGAAACGTAGAACCAAGCCCACCACAGCCAAGTCTTCCGTCTTCAACTACACCGCCCTCGCGGTGATCGGAGGCGTTCTCGTTTTGGGCATTGGCATCGGCATGGCCATCAGCTCCACCACCACGTTCACCCCGGAGAATGTCGCATCCAGCGAATTTATCGATCGCAGTGCCCCCGACCCGGAAATTTGCGTCAAATTCGGGGCCAGCGCCATGGTCACGGACTTGCGGGTATTCGTCACCCTCAACCCCTTCAACGTCTACGTCGCCCGACCCAAAATGCAGCCCGGATGCGTCCTCCGCACCAGCAACTGGAACCTTCTCAAACAGCGAAATCTGATCACCTCCGACCAGGAACGAGAGTGCAAGCAGCGGATGAACACCTTCGGCTTTACGGGAGAACTCGACAACGAACCCGAAATCAACTGTATCTATCAAAACAATAGCGCCGAGAACGACTTTCTCAACCAACCGGGCTTAGTTCCCACCCGTCCCCGCCCCGAATCCGATCGCTTCTAAAACGGCGGCCCGGTTTCCACCACCGGAACCGGCCGCACGAAATCCCGCAGGGCCAGATCTTCGAGCAGGCGAATCTCGACGGTCTGGCCCGGTTCCAACGTGGTGGGCTGGGGGGATGTGATCGCCCCCACCGCCGCGCCTCCGACGGCGCCGATGAGCAATCCCAAACCCTCGAAGCCGCTGACCAGGAATCCGCCCAAACCGCCGATCCCCGTTCCGATCGCCACATTTTCCCCCCGGATTTCCCGGGTGCCGGGAATAAAGGTCGATTCAGCCTCCACGGGAATGCTGCGCCCCTCCAAATTGATGGCTCGGACGACGAAGCGGCTGCCCCGGTTCGTGGTTTCAAACTGCCCCACCACGGGGGTTTCCGGCGGGACGACGAAATTTCCCCCCTCGTCCACAATTCCCCCTTCCAAAAGCATGACATCCTGGCGATCGTTGCCGGAGGGCAGGCGCACGTCGTCGGGCGCCGGGTATCTCAGGGTCAACGTCGTTCCGGCGGGCAAGAGAATCCGGGGGAACCGCTCTCCCCGCCGGGGCACAATCCGCGTCCTTCCGGGTGGCGAGGGGAGGGGTTCGCCGAAGGGAATGACCGTCGCCGTCGTCGCCGGCGGGAGAATTTGTTCCCCCACTGCAACCGGACCGGGGGCGACGGGGGGAGCCTCGGCCGGCAGGAGGGTGATGCGATCGCTGCGGTCCAGGGGAACTTGCAGCAAACTCACGCCGGGATAGAATTCCGGTTGGGGGTTGGGCAGGATCGCCCGGGAATCGGGGAGCGGGTCGATGCGGGCCGGCGGCGGCGCGGCCGGGGCCGTTTCTGCCATCCGGGTTCCCGGCGGCGGCGGAGATGCTTCGGACACCCGGGTGGGGGTGCGAATCGTCGCGGCCGGTTCGGCGGGGGTCGCCGGTTCGGGCGGCGGCAATTGGATCGCATTCGGACGCAGCACCCACTGATTCTCGACCCCAATCTGCCGCAGGTCGATTTCTTCGGCATCCAGAACCAAGCCGGGGGCGAAATCCACGGTGATGCGGGCGATGTCCGGCTGAAATTGGGTGAGGCTGACCCGGCGCACCACGCCGGACTCGTAGAGTTCCGTGACATCCACCCCCACTTCCGTATTCGGCAAGTCGAGGACGATGCGGGTCGGGTTCGCCACGACGGCCAGTTCGGGCCGGACTCCCTGGGGAAGTTGCACCTCCACCCGGCCCGTCTCCGGGTTGAGGTTCCAGTTGGGGATGGCGGCGGCGACGACGCGGGCGATCGCTTCCCCCCCGACAATGGCGGCAGCCATTACCGTGGCGATCCCCCATTTCAACGGGCGGGGAAACCGACGTTCCCCAAGGCGCGGACGTGCGGCCGGCAAAAATCTCGGTTCGGAGTTGTCCATCTGCATGGGTGTTGCGTCAAAAGTGGTTTGAGAAAAGCTGGGTTTGTGGGGAAGCGAGCCTCAACCTTTATTATCATATTGGGGGTCGAAATGCAAGATCGAGATGGGGTGTGCTCGGTGGGGTGTGGCCCTTCGACTCCCTTCGACTGCGCTCAGGGCGAGCCGCTCAGGGCAACAGGTGTGCTCGGTGGGGTGTGGGGAAAAAATGGAAGGGAAAATCCGTAGGGGCAACCGTCTCCGGTTGCCAACCCACTTCCAAGTCTCCTCCTCCACTCACTTTTCACTTTTCACTTTTCACTTTTCACTTTCCACTTTCCACTCTGCCCATGATCCAAAAATGGAAACGAGTGCGATCGCAAATGATCCTCGATCGCCGCTGGTGTCGGGTTCGCCGCGATACCGTCGCCCTCCCAAACGGGGAGATTGTAGACGATTTTTTTATCAACATCCGGCCCGACGTGGCCCTGGTGTTTCCCGTCACTGCAGATCGGCAAATCGTGTTCGTCCGCCAATACCGCCACGGCGTCGGCGAGATTTTGACCGAACTGCCCGCCGGAGCCTTCGATCCGGCAGTGGAAACCCCGGCATCCGCCGCCGCCCGGGAACTCACCGAGGAAACCGGCTACGTCGCCGAATCGCTAATTCCCCTGGCCACCCTCCACGATAATCCCGTCAAGGACACCAACTCCGTCCACCTGTTCCTCGCCGAAAACGTGCGACTACAACAGGAAACCCGACCCGACATCACCGAAGACATCCAGGTGCTTCTCATCCCCCTCGCCGAAGTCATGGATGCGATCGCCCGGGGAGAAATCCGAGTCGCCGGAACCGTCGCGGCAATCTTCCTGGGATTGCAACATTTGGGGTGTTCGACTCAGAAACCGGGTTTCTAAAAGCATCTTGATTGGATATCAGAACTTCCCATAGAAACCCGGTTTCTCGGCATCAGGTTAATTCCAAAATCTCGCTTCTTCGCCAATAGCAGTACCCATTTAGGTGAAGACCCATTCATTCTTTCTCCGTGTACTCTGTGCCTGGAGTGGTGAAAATTCCCGGCTGTCTCCATCGATTCCCGTAGTGTTATAATCAAAGTTTATCCCTTCACCCGAGACGGTTCCAAAGTTCAGAATGATCGAAATTGGCGGTACGAAAATCCCCCCCGCACAGCAACGGCGAATCGAAATTCCGGTAGCCCGCCTTCCTACACAAACGATGCTTTCCCTCCCCGTCGTGGCGATCAACGGCTTCGCAGACGGGCCGACGCTGTGGGTGAGTGCAGCCATTCACGGGGACGAACTCAACGGCGTGGAAATCATCCACCGGGTTTTGCAGCAAATTTCCCCCCACAAATTGCGGGGGACACTGATCGCGGTTCCCATCGTCAATGTTTTTGGATTTATCGAACAGTCCCGATATTTGCCCGATCGCCGGGATTTGAACCGCTCTTTTCCGGGGTCAAAAAGAGGTAGTCTCGCCTCCCGTCTGGCGAATTTATTTATGGAAGAAATCGTCAGCCGTTCCACCCACGGCATCGATTTGCACACCGCCTCTGCCCACCGCCACAATTTACCACAAATTCGGGCGAATTTATATGACCCCATCACCTACCAATGTGCGAAGGCGTTCGGGGCTCCGGCGATCGTCCACTCCCAAATCCGGGACGGTTCCCTGCGGCAGGCTGCCACCCAAAAAGGCATTCCGGTTCTCCTTTACGAGGCGGGGGAGGCGTTGCGATTTAATTCCCAAGCCATTCATATCGGCGTCGAAGGAATTTTGCGGGTGATGGCGGCTTTGGATATGTACGATTTCCAATTTCAGGGGGTCTCCCTCGACCCCATCGAAGTGAAAACGACCCTGTGGGTGCGGGCTTCCCGCAGCGGAATGTTACAACTTCAGGTGGAGTTGGGAGAGCGGGTTTACAAGCGGCAAATATTGGGGGTGATTTCCGATGCCTTCGGGGGGGCGAGTTTCAAGGTGCGATCGCCCGGTGACGGTGTGGTGTTGGGCTACCAACAAAATCCCCTGGTGAATCAGGGGGATGCGATCGTGCATTTGGCGATCGTTAATATAGAAGAAAACCGGGTTCTCCTGCCGCCGCCATCTTAGCCGCTGCGTCGGATTCTAATTGTCGATGTTGATGATCTGCCATTTCTGGGGAACAAATGATCGGCGAACTCGTCCTCTTACCCTGCAAACAGTACCGACTTAAAATATTAACAATGTTTTTGTCACTGGGAGAGCCGGCTCCTTGGTTTTCGGCTGAGTCGAATATCAACCCCTTATTTCACTTTTCGACACTGGGCGGAAGATATGTCATCCTCTGTTTCCTCAATTCGAGCAGCGATCGCGTCCTCCCAAAAATACTCGAAGATTTGGTCAGATTTCAAGGGGCGATCGAGAGCTCATCATGGTGTTTTTTTGCGGTCAGCACTGACCCAGAAGACCAACAAAAACAGCGATTAAATTCCCTGATACCGGCACTGCGTGTTTTTTGGGATTTCGACCATAAAATTTCCGAGCTTTACCGTGTTATAGACTCCGACGGAGTTTACCATCACTGCACTTATATCCTGGACGAACGTTTGCGCGTCTGGGGAATTATTCCCTTTGGAGTTCAACCCGAAAATCATATCCCTTACCTGATTTCAATCCTTCCAAAACTCCCTCCAATTCCACTCGAAGCAAGAGCACAAGTACAAGCTCCCGTCTTGGTCGTACCCCGGATTTTTGAACCCGAACTTTGTCGAAAATTAATGGCTTACTATCATCAACATGGCGGTCAAGAATCGGGATTTATGCGAGAAAAGGACGGCAAGACAGTTGGCATTAAAGATCCCACATTTAAGCGTCGTCGCGATCAGACAATTCTCGATCCGGATTTGCGATCGACTGCCATGTTTCGCATCCACAATCGGTTGGCGCCGGAAATTCAGAAAGCTTTTCAGTTTCAAGCGACGAGAATTGAGCGACATATTGTCGCCTGCTACGATAGCAGCGATCGCGGCTTTTTCCGCCCCCACCGAGACAATACAACCAAAGGTACGGCCCATCGCCGATTTGCCGTTTCCGTCAATCTGAATACCGGAGAATACGAGGGCGGAATGCTCCGTTTTCCGGAGTTTGGCTGTCAAACCTACACCGTACCCGCCGGGGGGGCGATCGTTTTTTCCTGTTCCCTTCTACACGAGGCGACTCCTGTAACAGCAGGGCGTCGGTACGCTTATCTACCGTTCTTATATGATGATGCTGCGGCTAAGATTCGAGAAGAAAACTTACAATTTATCGAATGAGGGTTTTTGCTCCCAATTGCACAGGTCTGATCCCCCTAAATCCCCCTTAATAAGGGGGACTTTTAAGACCATTCTCCCCCCTTCCTCCCCCCTTCTCCCCCCTTCTCCCCCCTTTCAAAGGGGGGCTGGGGGGGATGGGGGCTGGGGGGGATGCTTCTTTATATCATTTCAAATGTCGGTTTAAAAACTCCAAAGTCCGCTCACTCGCGTCCGCCGCCGCCTCCGGATTGTAGCGGGTTCCGGACGGGTTGGCGAAGGCGTGGTCGGCATTTTCGTAAATGTAGACATCGACCGATTTTCCCAAATCTTTGAGGGTTGATTCAAATTCGCGGGCGGTTTCCGGGGAGGGATTGTCGTCCAACTCTCCAAAAATACCCAAAATTGGCATTTCCAAAGTCTTCAGTTTTTCCGGGTCGGTTTCGATGCCGCCGCCGTAGTAAATTACCGCCGCGTCGAGTTGTTCGGGAAACAATAATGCCGTGTTGAGGGACCAGGTGCCGCCGAAACACCAGCCGATGCTGGCAATTGTGGGGGCGTTTTCCTCTTCTTCGAGATAGCGGTAGGCGTCGCGGAGGTTGTCCCGGAGGGCGTCGGGATTTTCCCTCGCCGCCGTCACCAATTCTCGGGCGCGATCGGGGGTTTCGGCTACTTTTCCGCCGTAGAGGTCTACCGCCAACGCCGTATATCCCTCCCCCGCCAGTTTTTCGGTCATGGCTTTGATATTCTCGTTGAGTCCCCACCATTCGTGAATCACGATCAAAGCGGGAAGGGGTCCCTCGGCATCGGCGGGACGGGCGAGAAACCCGACGGAGGGCCGGCCGTAGAGGGTTCCGTAGGTGACGGACTGGCTGTCCACGGGGACGGCGGGCGCGATCGCCAACTGGGGCGAGGGGACGGGCAAATCGCTCCGATGCTGTTCAAAGGGGGTGGGGGGATCTTGGGCGATCGCAAATTGGGGCAGCCCCCAACTCAGACCCCCCGCCAGCAATGCCGTCAAACCAAATATGAGGACATATCGCAGCCGCAGAAGTTGCACCGTCGTTCCCTCAATTGCAGAGCCAATCGATCTCGATGATAGTGCAATTTCCAATTTTTGTTAATGTTGCAACAGCACCACCGTCGCCACGCCGAGGACGAAGAAACCGAACAGTTTTTGCAGCCGTCTCGCGTCGATAAATTGGTTCAAATAGGCGCCGCCGAGGGTCCCGGCACTGGCTGCGATCGCCATCGAAAGGGCGAGGTTCCAGTCGATCGCCGCCTGCCCCAAATAGCCCATAATTCCCGCGATCGCGTTGAAGCTGATGATCAACAGCGAAGTCCCGACCGCCTCTTTCATGGGAATTCCGGCCACCAACACCAGGACGGGGACGATCGCGAAGCCGCCCCCGACGCCCACGAATCCGGTCAGCACCCCGACACCCAACCCCCCGGCGGGAATCAGCAGCCATTTGGAATACCGGGAGGGGGAGGCGGGTTTCGCCGACGGGGCGGGTTTGTTGGTGCGGAACAGCATCAACACGCTGGCTAAAAAAGCGATCGCGCCGAAACAAATCATTTGAACGGTATCGGTGATCCAGGGGAGGGAAGCCAGACGCGCACCCAGATAGGCCCCCGCCATCGCCGTGGGGGTAAAAATTGCGAAGGTTTTGAGGTTGACATTTCCCTGCCGCCAGTGGGAGACAACCCCCAGCAAACTGACGGAACCGACGATCGCCAAACTCATCGCGATCGCCTCCTTCGCCCCCATTCCCATAATATAAACGAGAACCGGGACGGCCAAAATCGATCCGCCACCGCCCATCAAACCGAGACTCAGGCCGATACAGACGGCGAGGATATGTCCGATGATCCAAATTATCATTGTTTTAATACCCAGATTTTGGGTCGGTTAATTTTGATTAAAATTGAGAATTGGGGGAGAGGAAAAAACCGGCTGGAAGCGAACTCGGTTTTTTCCTGTAGCGTTCCCCTTTTGAACCGGTCGATCTCATCCGACAATTACAAGAAAGCTGGAATTTTGCCACACCGTTCGTTGGCGGGGACGGCTTCCATGATTTTCTTGGGGTTGGGAAGGTTGAGGTTGTCCATCAACTCGATGAAACTGTCGCGGTCCTGTCCGGCGAAGCGGGGATTGTGTTGCTTTTCTTCGCCGATGGTGGAGACGGTGTGGCCCCGGTAATCGTGGCCCGGATAGACGAGGGTTTCGTCGGGGAGGGAAAACAGTTGGCCGACGATGACATCGTAGAGAATTCCCGCGTCGCCGCTTTGGAAGTCGGTGCGTCCGCATCCCCGGATCAGCAGCGAATCCCCCGTCAGCACCCGATCGCCGTTGATGAGGTAGGCCGCGTGGCTGTCGGTGTGGCCCGGTGTGGCGATCGCGAGGATGGAAATTTCGCCGATTTTTATCGTTTCTCCGTCCCCGATGTAGCGATCGGCACAGGCGGCGTTGGCGTTTTGGGGTACGATGCCCTCACATCCGGTCAACTGCCGCAGTCGGCCTGTCCCCGTCACGTGGTCGGCGTGGATGTGGGTTTCGAGGCAATACCGCAACGTCAACCCCAATTCCCCGATCAGCTTCAGGTCGCGATCGACTTGTTCGACCACCGGATCGACCAATGCCGCTTCTTTCGTGGCCGGATCGGCGATCAGATAAGTATAGGTACTCGTTTCGGCGTCGAATAGCTGGCGAAATAGCATTTCTCCTCCTTTCCCAATTTCGGCGATCGGGTATTAATTGAATAATTAACTACATAGTAAAATAGTTGGTGCGGGATGTCAATCGCGTCCTTCGTCGAGGATCGCCAACGTTGTATATTTGAGGTATTTTGTCAACCCCCAAACGGGTGGTTTGAGGTGATATGAACAAAGGCGATCGCATCACGCTTGTCAAACAAGGAACCCTTTTATTTATGGGGGCGACGGTGATTCTGTGCTTGGTCGGACTTGTTTTGTGGCTTTTCGGCGTCCCGGGCGTTCAAAATGAATATGCGCGGGGATGGCTGCTGGGGCTGCAAACCCTCGCCAATTATTTTGTCGGCTGCTGCGTCCTCGGATTGCTCTATTTTGTTGCCGTCCGAATCTCCCGAAGGTTCCCGAATTTAGAACGCCTGACCCTGATGATTGTCGGTATTTTTTGGTTCTTTTTTATCTATACCGGATTCAATTTATTCAGGGCCTTTCAAATTATGGCTGCGGCATCTTAGGGGCGATCGGGCTACGGGCACGCTACGCGAATGGGCGGGCGATCGGGCCGGATTGTTTAACGAAAATAGGGCCTTCCTTTCCAGGAAACGCCGATCAAAATCCCGATCAAAGAAAGGCGCGACAAGCCGATCAAAATCGGCGGGATGGGGAGCAAGGATTTCACCCACAGGGCGAGGAGCAGGCAACCCATCAGCGCCCACAGGCTCCCGGCGTTGAGCACGAAGCGCTGGTTCCACAGTTCCAATAAATAAACTGCCATTACCCCCACGCCGATCGCGATCAGGACGGGTGTCAGCATTCCCAGGGGGGGGGAATAGAGGAACGAGAGCGCCTGTCCGAGGGGCGGAAAATAGGTCAAACCCGACAGCAGCAGCAATTCGATCGCCGCCACGATGGCGGTGACGACCCCGGCACTCTGCAGGAGCCACCGCCAGGGCAAGGATTTCAACTGTCGCATCAAACGATCCATGATTTTCGCTCGCAAGATGGGGGGGAACTGCACCGACGGGGGCGCCGCAACGCCGGATTAGGGGTCGAGAGAGAAGTCACCTTCTCCCCCTCCCATTCTCCAACCGTGCATGAGACTTTCACCTCACACGGCTCCTAGTTCAGCCGTCTCGTTGTCATGAGCACGACTCTTGCTTTGACTGCCATCTATGGCAGTTTTGGCATCGTGACAGTGGCTGTGCAGCAACTGGAGGTTTTTATAATCATCCTTTCCGCCAAGGCTTCGAGGGATGATGTGGTCGGTCTCCAACTGGTCTTCGATAGTGAAGTGCTGCCCGCACCATTTGCATTTGCCTTTTTGGTCTTTTAGCAGTTTGGCTTCTCGGTTTGAGATTTCTGGCGATTTCCCTCTCCTCGTTGCCCAGTAGACCCAATTTCCGTCATACGTCGATGCGTTTGGTCTGACCAGCGTGTGGTAGACAATGGGAGTCCCGGCGTGTTTTTGGAGTCGTAAACCATCCTTAGTTTGGAAAATCCACTTGTCCTTCCTTTCATCCCCATTGCTTAATATCACTTTTCCTGTTCGGAAGTATTTCCTGAGCGTTTTGTATTTGGCATTTCCGCATCGTGACACTACCCATGCCC
>NZ_JAYFER010000230.1:0-410 GCF_055795065.1 Lyngbya sp. CCY1209 | reverse complement strand
ACCGTAACCCGTCTGCATATCCCAGACATTACATCTGGGCGTTGGCTTCTGGTCACATCTCACACCCATCTGGCTTACGCTTACACTTGCGGCTATAGCCTTCACTACTTGTCTAATCGACCATTGGACAAGAGCCAGTATGGGGTTATTTCGTTCCGTCTGTATGGGTAATCCATCCGTAGACTCATCCTTTCCCCCGGTGTACTTTTAAGGGTCTGTGTGGATAGTGATGCGAGACTTCCACTTTTCCACTTACTCATTCGAGCAGCACCGTAATCAACCTGTTTTCGATGCCCCCATAATTTCGAGGGTTCATGGCGGACGTTCACCTTCCGGTTAGTCATAGATGGTTGGCAGTGGTCGAGTTATTAGGAGCAGATTCTCCCTCATCGCCTTCCGTTCCCCGCTTC
>NZ_JAYFER010000229.1:0-3955 GCF_055795065.1 Lyngbya sp. CCY1209 | reverse complement strand
ACGTTTGTTGATGTCGATTGATTTCCGAGCATTGGCGGCTATTCGCCGTCGCCCGTCTCCCCCGCCCGTTCGATGAAGGTGAGATAGATGCGGTCGTCGTTGCCCTTGGGCGGGCGGCACGGGTAGGGTTCCGACTTCTCCAACAGTTCGTAGCCGTTCGCCCTCATCAGTGCGGCAATTTGTTCGGCGACCGCCGCGCACTTGTCCCGCCCGGCCATCAGGCGGATTCGGATCGGTTCGGAGGGCGGGTCGCTTCCGGAATTGGCAGTTCGTCCCATCGTCGCTCCCGGCAAATTCCATTTCCATTAAACACCCGGCGGCTGATGGCGGTTCCATCGATCGCCCCGGCGATGCGATCTACCCCGGCCGGGTCGGCGTCATTTGCCCGATGTCATCCCCGGCCGCCGCGCCGGACCCGTCCAAAGGCGCCACCGGCGACAGCAAACTCAAATTGTGGACGGCCCCCCTCACCTGTTCGGGTGTCACCTCCAGATACTCCTGGAGCTGCTGGAGGCTGCGGTGTCCCGATATCTCCTGGATCACCCGCAGCGGTACGCCGCGATCGCTCATCAGGGTCAGGGCCGTTCTCCGGAAGGACTGGGTGGACGACCCCTGGATATCCAGAGCCTCCATCGTCTCCCGGAGAATCCGGCTGGCGGAGTCGGGGCAGATGGGCCGGTCCCAGTTGCGATAGGGGCCGCCCGGGAACAGCCAGTTGGGTCCGGCTTCTTTGCGGTACGCCTCCAGGTAGCGCCGCAGTTCGTCCGCCACCGGAATGGTGCGGGTGGAGAGCTTCCGTTTGGTGTTGCACTTGCGGAACGTCAGCGCCTCCCTCACCCGCCGCCTGCGGTCGTAGACATCTTTGGTGTGGAGGGTGCAGGCTTCGTTGATCCTCACGGCGCAGAACAGGCAGACCGCGAACAGGGCGCGATCGCGCAAATTGGTCAGCCCTCGATTGAACAGGAGCCTTATCTCCTCGGGGGTGAGGATCTTCGCCTTGCCGTGCCGGTTGACTTTCATCGCCGCAATTCCACGCATACTCCACAAGTGTACGCCCACGGGGGGATGTCGGGGAAGTTCGCCCCCCCGCAACATTTTTCACGGGGTATCGCTTTCCCGACGCTCCAAGCAATCCAGGTAGGCGGCATCCCCCGGATTCACTTCGAGCTGCCGCTGGAGGGCATCGAGTATCGCCGACTCCACCGGGGAGAATTCCACGTCGAGTCCCCGCAGGTTCAGGACGCGGACGGCGATCGCCTCCCACTCCGGCGACGCCTCGACGGGCCGCAAATCCCCGCCGTACAGGGTCAGGGTGTCCGAGCCGAAGTTGACCCGCACCGTTCCGCGTTCGACGGCTTCCACCCGCCCCCAGCAGCCATTCCAGCGGCGTTCCTCGGCGCTGAAGATGAACCCCTCGTCCAGGGCGAGGATGACCCATTCCCCCACGGCGAAGCGGCGGCGCCCGCCCTGCCGCACCTCGGTTTGAATCTGTTCCAGGGCATCCCGGACGCTCGTCGCCCTCCCGTCGGCGAGGCGATCGAGGACTTTCACCCGCCGGGCTTTGGGCAGTTTCAACAAGGAATACGCCCCTTGGACGCTGCCCCGGTTGAGGGCGACGCGCCACCCCTCGGCGGCTTTGGCATTCCCGGCTTTGAGTTCGGCGTCGATCCGCCTCACCACCTTGGCGGCTTTCGCGTAGGTGACACCCGAACCCAACCCCACCCGCTTGGCGACGATATCGCGGACGTTTCCCCTAGAACGAGAGAAGGGGTCGCCGTCCGACAGGGACACCCCGGCGAGCTGTCGTTCTTTGGCTTTCTCGGTTTCGATGGGCTTCCAGGCATTGGCTTCCCGCACCTTCTGCTCTCGGGTCTTGTCGCGGACGGCGTTCTCTCCCAGCATGGCTTCGAGTTCGGCCGTGCGATCGCGGAAGGGGTGGACCGCCACGGGAACTTCCGGCCAGCCCAACGCCAACGCCGCCTTCCACCGCCGGTGTCCGCCGATGATGACGTGCTCGGGCGTGACGGTCAGGGGGCGCATCCACCCCGAGGCGCGGATCTGCTCGGTCAGTTCCCCGGCATCGATGTCGCCGTAAATCCCGGCGTAGCGGGGATGGGGTTTCAGGTCTTGGGGGCGGACGAAGGCGATCGCTCTCATTGGCTCTACGGGCGCGGTGGGAATCATTGTATCCCCCCGGACGGGCGTTTCTCGCGTAGAATGAAAGTCACCCCGCACCGAGTTCGATGTACCGCGATCGCTACCCCGACAACTGGCCCGAACTGTCCGCCGCCGTGAAGGAGGCGGCGGGTTGGCGCTGCCGGAAGTGCGGCAGGCAGTGCATCAAACCCGGAGAGGAAACGCCGCACCTGTCCGCCAAAGAGCGCAAGTCCCGGACGATGAACGTCCACCACCGCAACTTCAAGCCCGAGGACAACCGCCCCGAGAACCTGGTCGCCCTGTGCGCGGGCTGTCACCTCGGCTATCACCAGTACCGCCGGGGAAACGTCGCGCCGGGGCAACTGTCGCTGTGCCTGACCCCCGACGGCGGGGAGGAAACCGGGCGGGGGGCGCGGATGCGAGAAAATATGAGGGGAGGATCGAGAGATGCTGAGTGAGTGTCCGTCTGGGTTCGACTGCGAGGCGATGGGATGGAGTGATGCGGCGGGGGCTTTTCGTGATATCTGAAGTACAGGCGTGTGCGGTGTTGTCGGGGAAGTCAAGCGATCGCCCTCCGTCGATTCAGTTGCCGAGTTTATCATCACCCGAACATCAGGTATGTGCCGCACTCGCTGAGGGTGAGGTAATCCCCTTCAATCTCTACAGACTCACCGGGCATCAGTTCAATTTCCCGGTATCCCGGCTCGTCGTCTGGCGGGCCGTCTTTGTCCGCGAATCGCCAACTGCCCTCCCATTCCCCGTCCGGCCAATAATAAATAATTTTCGGTTCGGTCAAGCCGCCGCCCTCCTCTGCAATCTGAAATGATGATATTGCCAGGGCGCCACATCAGTCCATCCGCCGCGCTACCCAGTCAACAAACCCGACCAATCCAGCACCCGCTCCGACCAAATGCCGGAAGCCTCGGAGATCCGCCGCCGTTCGTCGGCATCATCCCCCGCCCGACCCAGGCGGAGCCGCCACCGGGCCAGTTCGACCTGCAACGCCGCCAACTGAGCCGCCACGTCCGCATCCGCGTCCGCCGCCGTCCACTCGATGAAGAACTGGCTCTCCCTCAGCAAATCGTCCGCGATATCGGAATGGGCGACCGTCGAGAGGCGAGACTTAATGCGGGCTAAGTTGGAAGCCAAGTTGCCCAGGCGGATGGGTAGCGCATCCCTCAAGTAGCGGTCTTTCAGAGACGAGTAATCTTTCATTGCAGTCCTGTTCTGTCCAATAAACGTCTGACCACCTCGGCAACCCGTCGCCGGATGGCGGGGTCTTGAATTTCCATCGAGCGGTTATTCTGGCGGGGGCGGATGTTGATGAGCGATTCGTATCCGACTTCTCGTTCGGCGGGATACCAGTCGGCGCCCCAGACATCGACCTGCCGGCTCCCCACCTCCAACAGTACGGCTTCGCAGTCGGCGTGGAGTTCCCCCCCACCCGCCAACATTCCCCGTTCGATATCTACCGCCAGTTTAATATACCTGCCACAGGCCTGGGACATTGCCTGAATTTGTTCGTCCGTTGCCGGTTCTTTGATTAAACAAATCATCGTCATTTTCCCCTGCAATTTTCACTTCTAAACCCGCATCGCGTCAGCGGGAAAAGACGTGCGCTTGCGAAGGGATAAACCGCAGCAATTCCGAATCTGAAATGCCCGTCTTAAATTGGGTTTGTCCGTTCAAATTCAGCGCTATGGTCTGCACGACTCGGCAAGTATAGCAAAGAGCGCTCGTGTGGTTACAAAAATGATGGTCGGGAGAAAAGAGGAGAGAGGAGAGAGGAGAGAGAAAT
>NZ_JAYFER010000228.1:0-548 GCF_055795065.1 Lyngbya sp. CCY1209 | reverse complement strand
TCTACACAAGCATTACAGACACCACGATCCATCAGATCCATCAAAATGGGTGAATAAAGTAAATTGGGGGTAGGGGTGAACCCCCCCACCACAGAAATGGATGAGCCGACACCACCGCCGCCAGCGACACGGACAGACGCGGTTTTGGGACGGTTGCCAGTTGGCAAGTCTGAGAGGGGGGCGATCGCCCGTCCGGTTATCAATGTACATTGATAGGTCAATATTGCCAGGTGGCAACCGGACGGCGTGGCGGTTCGCCCGGAGATGCCGGACAACCCGACATGGGACGCTTGACTCGTATCAATGTACAATGACAAATGTATCAATGTACAAAGATAGAGTTATGAGCAGTATGGCCAACTACAACCCCGACACCAGCGGACTAAAACAGCCGAAATGGGACCACACCCCGACCGTCCCGATCCGCGTCCCCGCAGAGTTTGCCGATGAGCTACTGGCTATAGCCCGACAGATGGATCGGGGGGAAGCGATCGAGGCGGCACCCAACAGCAACGGCAACGGGCGGCCGCAAGGTGAGCCGACGCCCG
>NZ_JAYFER010000227.1:0-38981 GCF_055795065.1 Lyngbya sp. CCY1209 | reverse complement strand
GAGACATCCAGACCGCTTGGGAATCAATTCCCAAGCTAATAGCTCAAATCATCTAAAGATGATTGGGGAATTTGTACAGATCTGACTATAAATTTGCCTCCCCGGCCTCCTCCGCCTCCCCGGCCTCCTCCGCCTCCCCGGCCTCCTCCGCCTCCTCTGCCTCCCCGGCCTCCCCGGCCTCCCCGGCCTCCGTCTCAAAAAAAATATCCGAAAGACTTGACATTTTCCAGAAAAACGGTAACAATAGATACAGAAAGAAAAGAAATCGTTCATCTCTTCTCGCTGTACAGTTTTCAGATTGAGTCAGTTCAGACGGGCAGAGACGGAAGTAGGGGATAATCCCGAAGGAACGCGCCTCACTCAGTTAACCTACGAACAAGAGAGGCGAATACCATGAAACTGACATATCGCGGACAAGGCTACGAATACAATCCTCCCAAAGTTGAAACGACAGAAAACCAAGTCGCAGGGAAGTATCGCGGCCAAGACTGGCGTTTCCGGAACTTGAAAAAAGCTCCCGTTCTGCAACCCAGCTATAACCTGACCTATCGGGGCGTGAAATACACCAACGGAACCGCTGCGATCGCCAAAAACTCCAAAGCGCCGCTGTCTGTGGCAGAACGCGCCCGCGAGTTGATGTTGAAGCGGGAACGGGCGACCCTGCAACGGGAACAGGCCATGTTCAATCGCTTGGCTGACCAAGTTGGGTTAGATGCCAACAGCGGCGAACTCTACAACCCGGCCTGGTAATCTGCCGAAGCTGAATCTCTATTCAGCGTCAACCATAACCTGACACACCCCTGCGGGGGTGTTTTTTTTGGCACTTATAGCGCTGCGTGCAGGCAATCGGCAAGACGAAGCACCGAACATGGGTCGGGTCGGTTGAAATCGGTTTTTCAGAGTGGACTAGCGCTCCAGACCGGAGTGTGGCAAACTTATTGACTAAGCTCATCCTAGCTGTCGGAGAATGATCGCCCCCTTCAATTAGAACGAGAGGCTCTTCCACCGAGACCCGGTGGAGAAGATACGGGCGATCGCGGGCCGCTCTCAATCGGAGAGGGGTGGCAATTTCTCGACCGGGGAATTGAGAGTGGTGTGTGTAGTGGACGAGGAATACAAAATTGCTCAGGTCAATGAAAGGTGTCGTACACCGAGTTCGAGGTGCGAATCCGCGATCGCCAGATTACCAGTGGCGCACCAAACTGAACCTGCTGGGTACGCTCGTACAAAGGGACTTGGAGGCGCGATACAAAGGCTCCATTTTAGGAAACCTCTGGCCTGTGCTCAATCAGTTGGCGCAACTGCTGATCTATACCTACGTTTTCTCCATCGTCTTACAGGTCAAACTGAATATCAACGGAATGCCGGGGGATAGCAAGCTCACCTTCGGACTGTGGCTGTTCGCTGGACTCATTCCCTGGCTGGCTTTTACGAACGGACTCACCCAGGCGGCGACTTCCGTCATCAGCCAGACCAATTTGGTGAAAAAAGTCGTCTTTCCCCTCGGGCTGCTGCCACTGGTGCCGATTTTATCCGCCTTTATCGAGAGTAGCTTCGGCTTGGCGGCTCTGGTCGCCTTCGTCGCCTTCTCGGCCCAGGGACTCCACCATACCCTGTGGCTGCTCCCCCTGATTTGGATTCCGCAACTGCTGCTGACGGCCGGATTGGGCTACCTGACGGCGGGGCTGACGGTGTTCCTGCGGGACATCCCCCAGAGTTTGGGGGTGATATTGAACCTGTGGTTTTACGTCACGCCGATCGTCTACCCGGCGGCGAAAATCCCGGAAGCTTGGCGGGTGTGGGTGTTCTGGCTCAACCCGATCACGGCGATCGCGGAAAGTTACCGAGATCTGGTTTTGGTTGGAACCCTCCGACATTCGGGAGAATTGGCGGTGGCGACCCTGGTTGCGAGTGTTATCTTTTATATCGGCTTGGGAGTCTACCGGCGCCTGCGTCCCGCCTTCGCCGACGTTCTCTAATTTTTGACTTTTGACTTTTGACTTTTGACTTTTGACTTTCCCCATCCATGAGCGACATTGCAATTTCAGTCCACCACGTTTCCAAGTGTTTTAAGCGATACCGACATCCGGTCGATCGCCTCAAGGAAATTTTTTGGCCGGGAAAGAATCTGGCGGAAAGCTTCCACGCCCTGCGGGACATCAACCTGCAAGTGTTTCGGGGGCAAACCCTCGGCATCGTGGGGCGGAACGGCTCGGGAAAAAGTACCCTCCTGCAAATTATCGCGGGGACGCTGACCCCCACGGAGGGGGAGGTCAACGTCAACGGCAGGGTTTCGGCATTGTTGGAGTTGGGGAGCGGCTTCAACCCGGAATTTACCGGGCGCCAGAACGTGTTTTTCAACGGGCAGTTGCTGGGGTTGAAACCCGAAGAAATCGAAGAAAAATTTGACGCGATCGCGGCGTTTGCGGATATCGGCGATTTCATCGATCAGCCCGTCAAAACCTATTCCAACGGGATGTACGTCCGGCTGGGGTTTGCGGTCGCCACCAGCGTCGATCCGGATATTTTGATCGTGGACGAGGCGCTATCGGTGGGGGACGAAGCCTTTCAGCGTAAGTGTTTCAGCCGCATCCACGAAATCCAAGACCGGGGGGGGACGATTTTATTTGTCTCCCACTCCGCCACCTCCATCATCCAATTGTGCGATTCCGCCGTCCTCATGGATCGGGGGGAAATGTTGCTCGAACATACCCCCAAAATGATCGTTTCCAAATATCAAAAATTGATCTACGCGGACTCGGCCACCGCCGCCCATGTCCGCCAAGAAATTCAGCAGTTGAAAGCCGCGTCCGAACCGAAAAATATGCTGCAAAAAGTCGTCAGCCGGCGGCAGCAGAACGGACAAGCCCCCGGAAAGCGGCAGTCCGACTATCGGGACTATTACGATCCGAATTTAGTCCCCGATCACTTGGTGCGGTATCCCAGCCGGGGGGCGACCATCCAAGACCCCCACATCCGGACGTTGAAGGGGAAGCGGGTCAATCATCTGATCGCCCGGGAAACCTACACCTATACCTACGAGGTGGAGTTCGCAAAAACGGCCTCCCACGTCCGCTTCGGGATGCTGGTCAAAACGGTCAGCGGGTTCGAGTTGGCGGGGGCTTCTTTTCTGGCGACCTCCCAATCGATCAAACACGTTGAAGCGGGGACGAAATTGATGTTAGAATTTCAGTTTAAATGTATGTTAGCCCCCGACGTTTATTTTTTGAATGCGGGAGTTTCGGGCATCGTGGAAGGGGAATTTACCTATTTAGATCGGTGCGTTGACGTGGCAATGTTCAGAGTTCAACCCTGCGAAGAATCCTGCGGGACGGGGGTGGTGGATCTGTTGGTCGAACCGCAACTGACGATCGCCTCGGGTCAAGTTCACCGGGAAAATCGGGACGGAATATCAGTCGGATAAAGAATCACATCTGCCATGCAAACGAATGTTTTTGTCGATGATAATCCCCTGGTGGATGCTTTGGTCGAGAAATTGGCGCGATCGCCCGCGACGTTTAAGCGAGATATCATCGCGATCGATGAAATGTATTCCTACCTCATCGACGAACTCGACGACCGGAACGGCGATCGCACCCTGACATATTACTATTCGATGGGTCGCGCGATTTTAGATACGGTCAAACAGATCGCGGATTGGCATTTCGGAACCTTCGAGAACGTGGGATCATTTCTGGATTTCGCCTGCGGATACGGTCGCTTCACCCGCTTTCTGATCGAAGAACTGCCGCCGGAACGGATTTGGGTGTCGGACATCTACAAACAGGCGGTCAAATTCCAGAGCGAATATTTCGGCGTGAACGGCATTTTTTCCACTCCCCTTCCGGAAGATTACGATCGCGATCGCTTATTCGATTTCATCCTGGCGAGTTCGTTTTTCAGCCATATGCCAGAACAGACCTTTGAGAGCTGGATGCGGCAACTGTATCGCCTCAAATCGAAGTCCGGATTGTTGCTATTTAGCGTACTGGATGCGGACTTACTGCCCCCCCACGTTCCCATGTCGGACGCGGGGATTTTATTCAGTCCCGCCAGCGAAAGTCAGTCCCTTGACAAACAGGAATATGGGACAACCTTTGTAACCGAAACCTACGTCCGGCGGGTCCTCGATCGCATCAGCGGCGGCAAAGCCAAAGTTTATCGCCTTCCCAAGGGCCTGAACCGATATCAGGACTTGTACGCTGTCAGCGAGGGCGACGCGGCCCCTTCCACCCCGCCGACATTCTCCCACCACCCGGAAGGAAAAATCGACTATTGTTACATCAAACCTGACGGCGAGGTGCGTTTGAGGGGGTGGGGGGTAGATTTCAACGCCGGGGGACGGGTGGAGGAAGTGCAGTTGTGGGCGGGTTCTCGCCTGCTGGGTACTTATCCCTGTTCTCAGGAACGCCCCGACATCGTCGATCACTACCAACGGCCCGAACTGTTGCAGTCCGGTTGGTCCGGCGTCCTGTCTCCGGGCGAGATTTCCCCCCAAGAGATTCTGATTATCAAAATTGTCAATACGGCGGGTTTGGAAGCGATCGTGGAGGCCGATCGCCTCTCGTCCCTGGCATCCCGCAGGGCGGGGGAAATTCAACTCACGAAAACCCGCACCCAACTCGCCCAAACCCGGGAACAACTCGGGGCGATCGCACAACAATATCAGAACCAATTGTCTCGCATCGAAGGCGAATGGCGGCGGTCTCAGGCCGAATGTGACACCCAAGCCGCCGAATTGGAACGGTATCGGGCTGCCGGCGAAGCCCAAGCCGCCGAATTGGAACGGTATCGGGCTGCCGGCGAAGCCCAAGCCGAGGAATTGGAACGGCGAGAGCGGCAAATTCGGATGGCGGACGATCGCATCCAGATAATGGATGCTCAAATTCAGATGTTAGACAATCGGATTCAGGCGATGGAGAGCAGCAAGTTTTGGAAACTGCGGACAAAATGGTTTAAACTGAAGCGTGCGATCGGCTTGCCCGCTGATGATGAATGAGTTGGATTGACATCTCGAATGGAGGTGCGGGATTCTAGAAACCGGGTTTCTACCCGAGACTGGGGGGGTCAATCGAAATGCTTCTAGAAACCGGGTTTCTTCAGACAATTGACAATTAATTTTCCGTTTTAAAAAAACTGGAGCGATCGAATCATTGAAATCTATGGAAACAACTGAGGGTCAATCTCCAATCCTAATTATCACCGGAATGCACCGTTCCGGAACCTCACTGACCGCATCTTTGTTGCAGGATGCGGGTGTCGATATCGGCAAAAAGTTGGTGGGTTCCAATTACGGAAATGTCAAGGGGCATTTTGAAAATATCGATTTTGTCGAATTTCACAAAGCCATTTTGCGGGACAATGGCATCGACGAACTCGGCTGCGTGACCGAAGATGAAGTTTCCGTCGGAGAGGATGGGCGCGATAGGTACGCTGTCGCGGATCGGGCTCGAAAGCTGATCGGGGAGAGTCGAGATCCGGACGCCCCCTGGGGTTGGAAAGATCCGAGGACGACCCTATTTTTGGAGTTTTGGCGGGAACTTTTGCCCGCGGCTAATTTTATTTTTATTTATCGATCGCCCTGGGAAGTCGTCGATTCTCTGTACCGGCGGGCGACGGATGAAGTGATCCTGGGGAATCCGGAAATGGCGGTCAGGATGTGGATTTTTTACAATCAAAAAATCTTAGATTTTTGCAAAAACTATCCGCAAAATTGTCTGGTCGCAAACGTCTACAAAGTCGGCAAAGAACCCGATTTATTGATAGGTAAAATCGACAGCAAATTCGGAATTAATTTAAAAATTGGAGACGCAACGAAATTCGACCCCGAACTCCTCAAAAACCGGGTCGTCAAAGGACACCAGCCGGGGTGGATCGGCGAATATTTCCCGGAGGTTCTGAAAATCTATCAGGAACTGGAAGAAACCGCCGCAGAATTGAAAGGTCAGTTAACCCCCTTGGAACTGGAAGCGGTGCATCAGAAACCCGAACCGAGTTGGGCGTTTCAAGACTGGTCAGAAATTCGCAAACTAGAGAAAGATTGCCACATCCTGGAAGCGGACGTGAAATTGTGGCAAGACCACTTTCAGGATGCGGTTGATCGCCTGGTGAAAAAAGAAACCGAACTGGGGCGGACTCAACTGAAATTGAACGGGTTGGAAATCCGACAGCAGGACGCGATCGCCAAGCTGGTTTCCACCGAGGAAGAACTGGGAAAAATCCAGGGGGAATTGGAAGGAAAAAACCTGGAATTGCGGGGCATGGAAGCCCACGCAAAAAACCTCGAAGCAGGGTTGCGAGAATCCGAATCAATCCGAGAAGAGGCGATCGCTAAACTGGTGAAAACCGAGGAAGAACTCGGAGAAACCCAGGGAAAACTGCAACAAATCGAATTTAAATATAACGATTTCGACCTCAAGTATCAAGAAGCCCTCAGCCAGTTGATCGGCGCCGAAACCGAACTCGGCCAAACCCAATTTCAGCTTCACGATGCCACCCTCAAAATCGGCGGTTTGGAAGCCGAACTCGGCCAAACGCAATTTCAACTTCAGAGTTCCCAAACCCAATTCAAAGAAGCGCTGGCGAAAATTTTCCAACTCGAAGACGAACTCGGAAAAACCCAGATGGAGCGCAACCTTGCCGAGGCAGAAATTGCCGCGATCAAATCTTCAAAATTGTGGAAACTTCGCGAAAAATATGCCGGCTTGAAACGGCGACTCAAGCGGATTCTAAAACCCCGGTTCGTCTCTTCCATTGACACCCCCGGTCAGTGGGAAGTTGTCGGTTTCGGCGACAATTATCTACAGGTCGAGGGGTGGTGTTTTCACACCGGAAAACGGTCGCCGTCAGCCGTTCGCGCCCGCCTGGACGGCAAAATTTTCGAGGGAACTTACGGAATCGATCGCCCCGATTTAGCCGCAGTTTTTCCCGATATCAAAGGGAGCGATCGCGCCGGATTCCGAGTCCAAATTCCCCTCCCCGTCGGCAACCACAAACTGCAACTCGAAGCCCGGGATTCCCGCGGCCAATGGCACCAATTCGGGGAATATCCCCTGCGGGTGTCCCCCGTGCGGGCCTCCTTCGACATCCCCGCCGACTGGGAACAGCCCCGGGGGCCAGTCGTCTTCGCCGGGTGGTGCTGCCATCCCCAACATAAAATTACCCGCCTGTCCCTGCGCTGCGGAAACCGGACGGTAGAATGCGCCTACGGACTGCAAAGGGCCGACGTCGGGGAAATCTTCTCCGACTGGGCCGGCAGTTCCGCCAGCGGGTTCGAGGCGGCGATCGAAGTGCCCCCCGGCACCTGGGATGTCAGCCTGGAAGCCCTGTTGGAAACCGGGGAAATCGTCGCGTTCCAACCCCCCCAACCCCTGACAATCAGGCGAAACAACCCCCTCAACCGCCTCTCCGGGCGGGCGAAACAGTTGGTCAAATTCGGCGCGGCTATCCGCAAGCGGGCCGGGGAACGCAGACAGCGCCTCGGGCGCCTGATCCCGATGCCCTGGGAAATTCCCACCATCATCCGCCGGATGTCCGAGATGTACCGGGAGACGGGAACCCCCGTGGGAGATATTTTACTGCCGCCGGGATTTGAACTGCCCGAACCCGTCGATCGCTACGATGCCTGGTTGAAAGCCAATACCTGGACCCAAAGAGCCGCAAACGTGCTCAATCACCGCCTTTCAGCCTATGCTCCCGAAACATTGCCGAAAATCTCGGTGGTGATGCCCGTCTACAACCCCCCGATCGCATTTTTAGAACAAGCGATCGCCAGCGTCCGCAACCAAGTTTACCCCAACTGGCAACTCTGCATCGCCGACGACTGCAGCACCGATCCCGCCGTCGTCGAAACCCTGCAAAAACTCGCCGAAACTGACCCCCGCATCCACCTGCACTTCCGCACCGAAAACGGCAACATCAGCGCCGCCACCAACAGCGCCGCCGCCCTCGCCGAGGGCGACTTTATCCTATTTCTCGATAACGACGACGAACTCACCCCCGACGCCCTCGGGGAAATCGCCCTCTACCTCGCCGGACACCCCGAAACTGATGTCCTCTACAGCGACGACGACAAAATCGACACCGAGGGCAAGCGATTCGCCCCCCAGTTCAAACCCGACTGGTCCCCGGAACTGCTACTGTCCTATATGTACATGGGCCATGCCCTCGTCGTCCGTCACTCCCTGTTCGACGAACTCGGCGGCTTCCGCCTCGGCTACGAAGGGTCCCAGGACTACGACTTCGCCCTCCGAGCTACCGAAACAGCCCGCAACGTCGGCCACCTCCCCCTGGTGCTCTACCACTGGCGCACCGCCCCCGGTTCCACCGCCGTTTCCGGCGCCGCCAAACCCGCCAGCTTTGAAGCGGGCCGCAGTGCCATTCAAGACGCCCTCCAGCGCCGCCACAGTGCCGGAACCGCCCACCAACCCAAATGGGCGATCGAGTTGAATCTGGGCATCTTCAACGCCAAATTCCCCCACACCGGGCCGTCCGTGGCGATCCTCATCCCCACCAAAAACCAACTGAAACTGCTGCAAGCCTGCATCGACTCCCTGAAAAAAACCGCCTACGATAACTATCAAATCGTCGTCATCGACAACGAAAGCGACGACCCCAAAACCCTGGAATATCTGGAACAAATTGCCGCCCCCCCCCAAAAACCCCCCGTGCGGGTGCTGCGAATTCCCAGTCCCGAGGGTCGGTTCAGCTTCGCGGCCATCAACAACCGCGCCGCCGAACAAGTCGAGGCGGATTATTTACTATTTCTCAACAACGACACCGAAATTATTACCCCCGACTGGCTGTCCCAGATGGTGGGTTACGCCCAACTGCAGGGAGTTGGGGCCGTCGGCGCCCGGTTAATCTTCCCCAACGATACCGTCCAACACGCGGGTATCATCCACGGACTGCACCACGGACTCGCCGGACACGCTTTCAAACTCAGCCACCGGGACGATTGCGGGTATTTAGCCTATTCTAAAGTGGTGCGAAATTATTCGGCCGTCACCGCTGCCTGTTTGTTGACGCCGCGATCGCTATTCTTAAATAGGGGCGGATTCGACGAAACCGATTTCGCCGTCGCCTACAATGATGCCGATTACGGCTACCGATTATTTGAGGCGGGATACCGTTCGGTTTACTGTCCCGACGCCCAACTGATTCACCGCGAGGGCACCAGCCGCGGCTTCGGGGACAATCCCAAAGAAGTGGCGACATTCCGACGCCGATATGCGGACAAAATCGATCCGTTTTACAGCCCCCATTTATCCTTGGCAAACGAGTGGTTTCAGATTCAACCCCGCCGCTACCGGACGGACGGTTCGGGGGTGAGAATTAAACCCAGAGTTCTGATGTGTAGCAATGCTTTGGAATATACGGGAGCGCCTTTGCATCAGTTGGAAATTGCCTCGAAATTGGCGGCGGACGGGGACATTGAACCGGTGATTTTTTGTCCGACGGACGGCCCGTTGCGGTCGGTTTATGAAAGTCAGGGAATCGAGGTGATCGTCCGGGAACATCCGTTGATCAATGTCTATCAAAATCGTCAATATGATGAGGCGATCGCGGCTTTGGGAAATGAACTGAACCTGCACCGCTACGATGTCGTTTATGCCAATACCCTGGAGAACTTCTTCATGGTGGACTGTGCGGAAAAGATGGGGATTCCCTGCGTCTGGAACGTCCACGAAAGCGAACCCTGGCAGACCTATTTTAACCGCTTCGGCCCGGAAATTGCAGCCCGGGCGCTGACCTGTTTCCGCTATCCTTACCGGGTGATATTTGTGGCGGATGCCACTCGAAATCAGTATTTTTCGCTGGATTCCCACCACAATTTTACCACGATTCACAATGGTTTAGATGTGGAAAGGCTGCAGGAGTCGGCGAAGAATTGGAGTCGGAAATCTGCCCGGGAGTCTCTGGAGATTAAAGAGGGAGAAATCGTCGTTTTGTTGTTGGGGACGGTGTGCGATCGCAAGGGTCAAAAAGACTTAGTGAAGGCGCTGCCGTTACTGCCCCCCCAGTATCAGTCTCGCATCCGCTGTTTCATTGTCGGCGATCGCCCCAGTTTGTACAGCACCCAACTGGCGGAGTTGGCGGGACAACTGCCGGAAAAATTGCGATCGCACCTGACAATTGTTCCCGAAACGCCGGACACGGCCCGCTATTACAAAGCGGCGGATATTTTCGTCTGCACCTCCCGCATCGAAAGCTATCCCCGGGTGATTTTGGAGGCGATGGGATTCGACCTTCCGATTATCACCACGCCAGTTTTTGGCATTCCCGAACAGGTGCGATCGGAGGTCAACGGTTTATTTTATACCCCGGATAAGCCGGAGGAGTTGGCACAATGTCTGGCATCTTTGCTGGAAAATGATATCCGGCGTTCTCAGTTGGCGAAAAATGCCAAATATGTGTTGCGATCGCTCAATCAATTTGAAGAAATGACCGCCGCCTACTGCGAGATTTTCCGGGAGGCTTATCATATCAATCCCCATCCCGAATATGTGGAAGCGGAAGTCGCCGAAGTGGAACCCGTCCCGGAAACACCACCGCCGACACCGCAGTCCCCCCAGGATAAAAGTTACTGGGAAACCAACCCCACCGCCGCCACCGAAAGTCAGTGGGTGTCGAACCCCATCGTCGCCGAAACCATTCACGAGCGGATTTCCGGCGGACAGACGAAAAAATATTGGCTGCGGTGGCTGATTCAGGATTATTTTGCCGGACGCAGTTTCGAGGAAATGATTTCCTTGGGATGCGGTGTCGGCAACCACGAAATTATCATGGCCCAGGAGGGGTTTGCCCGCCATATCGATGCCTTCGATTTTTCCGAAGCAGCCCTGAATATCGCCCGCCAAAATGCGGCGAATCAGGGGGTCGAGATCAATTTCTATCAGGACGATTTCAACACGTTCAACCTGATTTCCGGGAAGCGGTACGACGCGGCTTTCTGTGCGGGTTCGCTGCACCACGTCAAGGAATTGGAGCGGTTTTTGGGTATCGTCCACGAGTCCTTGAATCCGGACGGTTATTTTATTTTGAACGAGTACGTCGGGGATACCTACTGTATTTATAATAACCGTCAATTGAAGCTACTCAATCGCCTGTACGACTGTTTCAATGAACTGTTGCGATCGGGAATTCGGGAACAATTTATCAACCCGACGATTCATCAAGTCTTTGCAACCGATCCGTCTGAAGCGGTGCGATCGAAACTGATCCTGCCCTTTATCGAATACTATTTCGATATCGAGCTTTACAACCCCTTCGGCGGTGGGATTCTCCACCCCCTCTATCCCCTCTTAGACCACACCCAGCTTTTACCGGGCGATCCGAAGGGAGAAACCATCGTGCGGCTGCTGTTGGAATTCGAGGAAATTCTGATGGAAATTCCCGGCGGTTTGGAGTCAGATTTCTGCCTGTGCGTGTTGCGTCCGAAGCGGTTTTAAATTTGGCTTTGATACAGTCACAAATAAAGTTCGGATTGTGAATCTATCAATGAGGTGGAAATTCGTCAAACAAGTTGAGCGATCGCAACTCGGTTGGTTCGGCCTTTACCTGATTCCAGCCGCCGGCGTCTTTTGGTTCGTCACACACTTGGGTGTGGACGTTCCCGTGTGGGCCGACCAATGGGCGCTGGTCAATTTTTTTAAAGCAGCCGCGGCGGGGGATATCGGCGCTTTTTTGGGCGAACTGTGGAAACCCAACAACGACCACCGCATGGTCTTCCCAAAATTGATATTTTTGGGGCTGGCTTTCCTTTCCAATTGGAATATAAAATTTGAACTGTATTTCAGCTTTTTTCTCGCCTGTCTGTCCGCAATTTCCCTCTATTTTATTTCCCGAAAAACCCATCAAAATCAATCCCACTTGATCTTTCATCTGGCGACGCTAATTTCGATCGCCCTCATTTTTTCTTGGGTACAATATCGAAATTGGCTGTGGGGATTTCAACTGGCACTGTTTTTGATTAATTTCTGCGTCATCGCCACCGCCCTGGTTTTCACCCTCCGAAACCCACCGACAAAATCTCAAATAACCCTCGCCGCCCTGCTGTGCGGAATCGCCAGTTTTTCTTCCGCCCAAGGGTTGATGTCTTGGCCGGCCCTGCTGCCTGCGATCGTCAATTTGGAACAAAATTTTCGGCAAAAAATCAAATCTGTTCTGATTTGGATACTCCTATTTTTGGCATCGGGTTGGCTGTACTCGCTGAACTATTCGCGATATGTTCTGGACTCCGATTTTGCGCCGCCTATTTATACTTCTTTATGGGAAAGAATCTGGTATTCCGCCCATTTTTTTCTGAATGTTGCGGCCGCTCCCCTCGCCGATTTTTCGGCGGGAGCGTGGATTTTGGGAGCGATTTTTATTGCCGGTTATGTTCTCTTATTTTTCCGCAATTTTGACCGCGATCGCCTGGAATTTGAATCCGATGCCGTCCCCTGGCTCTGCCTCGGCCTGTTCTCGCTATTTTGCATGGCTTTAATCACCGTGGGGCGGGCGAGTTTGGGGCCCGATTACGCCCTGTCAACCTCGCGATTTACCACCCACTCCATTTTACTGCCGATCGCCCTCATCAATTTACTTGTTCCGCACCTCCCCAGCCGACAATCGGACGTTAAAAAATGGCAAAAATCTGCCCATCTTACCCTCATTTATGGCTTTTTTATGGGCGTGATTTTGAATTCAACCTTGGCGCGATCGCTCGACTCCCTCGAACTGGCGCGATGGCAAATTTCCGAACCGACCCGGGTCAGCAAATCATGCTTTTATCTCATCGATTATCTGGAATTAGAAACCTCCACATTTCTGCAAGAAACCCCCGGAAATTGTCTCGCCATCATCGCCCCCAAACCCGTTGGTCTTTTGGCCCAAGTTGAAAACCTCCGCTCCATCGATCTCCGGGATTTTTCAACCACTCTTTCTTTTGTCGATAATCCGGAAAAACTTTACGGTTTTATCGATAGGATTGGGACTCAGAAATCGGGGTTCAGCTTCCCCCCCGACGGCATCGTTCAGTTGAGCGGTTGGGCGATTTTTCCCGAGGGCGGACGACAGCCCGATTTGGTATTATTTTCGACGGGCGATCGCCGATCTTTTTTTGCCGCCACTTTCGTCAACTTGGACAGTCCCGATATCGCCGAAGAATTTAATTCCAACCGATATCGGCGATCGCGCTGGACGCTACATTTTCCCGCCGATTCCCTCACCGCCGGCGACCATCAAATCAAAGCCTGGGTTTACGATCCGGAAACCGAAACGGTATTTCGGCTGGCCGGAGAAATGCCCGTCACCGTGCGGCAAAAGTGAAAGTTTGACGGACTGGTCAACCGAAACGTGCGATCGCCTTAAAAATGCGATCAAACTGACAGATCGGGCTAAAATTGATGAGAGTCCCACCCATCCAGAGCAGAGCATGAAACCCATCCGATACTCGTTCAGGCGGCGCTTTTGGTTATTTGCGATCGCCCTATCGATCCCGTGCACCCTATTCGCCCATCAAATTGACACGACTCCGGCGACAGAAACCCCCTTTTTAGTCGATACCGAAGCGGGAACCGTCTGGAGAATTTTCGGTCTGGAAATTGTCGGAAAAGTCACCGGCGAACAGACAGATGGTAAATACGCCGTCGTCGTCACTGCCACCCCCCCAGAAGGCGGGCCTCCCCTGCACGTCCACACCTACGAAGATGAGTTATTCTACATTCAATCGGGGATCTACGAATTCCACCGTGGGGATGAAAAAGTCATTGCAGAAACAGGGGATTTAGTACACCTACCCCGAGGCATTCCCCACCGGTTTCGGAATATTGGAACGGAGACGGGGGTGACGATGAATACCATGATTCCCGCCGGTTTCGAGCGATTTTTTATCGAAGTCGATCGCCTGCCCAAAGATCGGCCCCCGCCGCGATCGCAGATCGAAGAAATTGCCGGTCGCTACGGCCTGCGGTTTTTACCCGAATCATAGGAAACCCCACATTGCCAAGAAACCGGGTTTCTACCAGAGTCGCTCCTCCCTCACCCGATTGTCCCGAAGAAACCCGGTTTCTACTTCCCACCCGATGACCGCTACACTAGGTCAATGTAAGATCACTCGGACTGAATGACCCGTGCTAGACGAACAAGCGAAAACAACGATTCTGCGTAAAATGCCCCACGCCCTCTACATCTGCGGCGTGAAGGACGGCGAGGAGATCAACGGCTTCACCGCCAGTTGGGTGATGCAATCCTCCTTCAAACCCCCCCTGGTGGTCAACTGCGTCCGCAACGACTCCAAATCCCACGCCATGATCGAGGCCAGCGGGGTCTTCTCCCTCAGCTTCCTGGAACTCGGACAAAAGGACATCGCCCAGAAATTCTTCAAACCCCAGCGTTTGGTGGGCAACAAATTTGAGGATCTCGAATTTCAACTCGGCGAAACCGGCTGTCCCATCCTCTCCGACTGTCTGGGTTACATCGAGTGCAAGGTCGTCGGCAGCGTCAAAGAAGGCGATCACTCCGTCTTCGTCGGAGAAGTCATCGCCGCCGGTGTCCACCGGGAGGGAGAAATTCTCAACCTGGCCAGCACCGGCTGGAATTACGGCGGCTAAGAATTGGGATGTGGGGTGTGGGGTGTAGGGGCAACCTGATACGGTTGCCGGTTCCCATTCCCCATTCCCCATTCCCCATTCCCCATTCCCCATTCCCCATTCCCCATTCCCCATTCCCCATTCCCCGCACGCAGCACGAGCAATTCTTGCGGTAGAACACAGTTCAGACAAGCGAACCATGCCTTTAATTAAAGTCAAAACCTCCATTCCCCAACCCGAAAAATCCGACGTGGAAAGTTTGCTCAAAGATCTCTCGGCATCCCTGGCCAAGCACCTGAGCAAACCGGAATCCTACGTCATGACGGCCTTCGAGCCGGACGTCCCCATGACCTTCGGGGGAACGACAGACCCGGTCTGTTACATGGAAATCAAGAGCATCGGCAACATCACCCCCCAGACGACCAAAGCCATGAGCAAGGATTTCTGCGAGAAAGTGGGTGCGGCCCTGGGCGTTCCCGCCAATCGGATTTACATCGAATTTGCCGACGCCGAGCGATCGATGTGGGGCTGGAACGGCAGCACGTTCGGATAAACTAGGGTGTCGGGAAGAATTGACCATTGACAATTGACAATTGACCATTGATTTTTGGTCTCCCGACTCCCAATTCCCGATTCGGGTCCGCCAAGGAACCCTCCGCCGCGAAGAACGACTCAACTTAGAGATTCTTTACAAAAGAGAAGGCTGTGATAGTATCTGGGTGGATTTGCAGGACCAATAGAGGCGACAGAGCCTCGTGTCCGTGGTGGAGGAGATTCCAGGAGTGCGCGATCGCATGGCATTAGGATATTCAAGCGTTGGTTCCGGTCGGGGTCAACTCGACCCCCTGCGGATTGGGGTCATTGGTGTGGGCAACATGGGGCAGCATCACACGCGGGTCCTCAGTTTGCTCAAGGATGTACGGCTGGTGGGGGTTTCCGATATCAATGTCGAACGGGGACTCGACACCGCCAGCAAATATCAAGTTCGTTTTTTTGAAGATTATCGAGATCTGCTCGAGCACGTCGATGCGGTGTGCGTGGCGGTTCCGACTCGCCTGCATTACTCCGTCGGGATGACCTGTCTGAAGGCGGGGGTGCACGTCTTGATCGAAAAACCGATCGCGGCGAGTATTTCGGAGGCCGAATCCCTCGTCAACGCGGCGGCGGAATACCAGCGAATTCTGCAAGTCGGACATATCGAGCGGTTCAATCCGGCCTTCGGGGAACTGAGCAAAGTTCTGAAAACCGAGGAGTTGTTGGCCCTGGAGGCCCACCGGATGAGTCCCTACTCCGACCGGGCCAACGATGTCTCGGTGGTGTTGGATTTGATGATTCACGACATCGATTTATTGTTGGAGTTGGTCGCCGCCCCGGTGGTGAAACTGACGGCCAGCGGCAGCCGAGCCTCGGATTCGGGTTATCTGGATTATGTGACCGCGACGTTGGGATTTTCCAGCGGCATCGTCGCGACACTCACCGCCAGCAAAGTCACCCACCGGAAGTTGCGATCGATCGTCGCCCACTGCAAAAACTCGCTGACGGAGGCGGATTTTCTCAATAACGAGATTTTGATCCACCGCCAAACGACGGCGAATTACGTCACGGATTACGGCCAGGTTCTCTACCGCCAGGACGGGTTGATTGAAAAGGTTCACACCAGCAATATCGAACCCCTCCACGCCGAGTTGGAGCATTTCGTCAGTTGCGTTCGGGGGGGAAATCAGCCCTCGGTGGGCGGCGAACAGGCTCTCAAAGCCCTGCGGTTGGCGAGTCTGATCGAACAGATGGCCCTCGACGGCCGGGTTTGGAACCCCCAGGATGCCGGATACCATCTCAGTTCCCCGACGGTTCAGATCAATTGACCATTGATAATTGACAATTGATAATTCAAAACATTATCAATTGTCAATTGGATGGGGAAAAAGAATCAGGGATTTTAACAACAAGGAAACTGTAACCAGAGGAGCGCCCACTGTTATCAATCGGCTCAAACACCGATAATTGTGAATTAATTATCAATGATCAATTATCAATTAAACGATCGCTCACCAGTCGATTGCCTTCGGGACTCAGGTGGATGTGATCTCGGTAGAGGGTTTCGGGTTGGGGGTGGTCGTTGAAAATCGGCAGAAAGTCGATGTATTCGATATTTTCCGTTTCGGCCAGGGATTTGAGGCGATCGCGGGCCTTGAGTTCGTAATCCTTCGGACCCGGTTCGCCGATTTCCCGCCGCAGGGGAGTCATGGCGAGTCGGAATCGGGCGTCGGTTTGGGTGGCGATCGCATTGATCTCCCGGATGGCATCCAAATTGTAGCCCACCGGGTCCCGGGGCACTGCGACGGGAGGGGACGATTCCGGCGGCGGTTGGGACGGTGCGAAGCGATCGAAAACCTCTACAATCGCCAGGGGGGGTTTGCGATCGGGATAGTTGCGATCGCGCCCCACCACGGACGGATCGGGCGGTTTGGAAAACAGGTCGTCGGTATTGATCACCAACACCACCGTCGAAGCGTCAAATAACCCGAATTGTCGGACGTAGGCCAACTGATTCGGCGGGCCCCAGGAATTGGCCGAAGCGTTGAGCACTTCCACCGCCTCCCCCTTTTGACGCTTCTGGGATAGGGACGCCATCATCGCCGGGATGGTTTCGTCCTGGTCCGTCCACCACCCCCCGTTGACGATGGAATCCCCCAGTACCATCACCCGCAGGGTGTCGGGGTCGGGGGCCGGCCGGAGCGAAGATCCGCGCATGGAATATTCGTTGATCTCGACCCGGTTGCCCATCCGCCGCGTCCGCTGAGACGGCGCGAGCAAATAGCCTATCTTCTCGTCAGCCTTGTAAATCGGGGGGTTCCCGAACCCGAACAGCAGCCGCAACCCGATTTCCAGGAGTGCGATCGCGCCGAGAACCCCAACCACGACAATCAGCAAAATTCTCACCAATAACCTCCTTCCTCGCCCGAAACACCTGGGAGTCAGGGCCAAGAGCCGGGGTAAATCCCCAATCCCTAATCCCCGATGGACAATTCCCCGCACCCCGCACCCTGCACCCTAATTCTTCCATCCTGTCACGGGAACCGATAAAATTCTAAAATATATGGTTTTGAACTGTTGTGAGCTGAATTGCCAACCCGCCTTTGCCAAGCCTGCGGCTCGGACCTATGGTTTATAACATTTTGGTGGTTTAAGGTAAACCCGTGGACTTAAATCAAATCTTCAACACTGACAATCCAATTATTGGTGTCGTCCATCTGCTGCCGCTCCCGACATCTCCCCGATGGGGGGGAGATCTGAAAGTGGTGATCGATCGCGCCGAACAGGAAGCCACCGCCCTCGCCTCTGGGGGGGTGAACGGAATCATCGTCGAGAACTTCTTCGACGCCCCTTTCGCCAAGGAGCAAGTCAACCCGGCGATCGTCAGCGCCATGACCCTAATCGTCCACCGCCTGATGAATCTGGTGACGCTCCCCATCGGCATCAACGTGCTGCGAAATGACGCCCAGAGCGCCCTGGCGATCGCCTCCTGCGTGGGCGCACAGTTCATCCGCGTCAACGTGCTCAACGGCGTGATGGCGACCGATCAGGGCCTGATCGAGGGCAACGCCCACGAACTGCTGCGCTACCGCCGGGAATTGGGCGGCGACGTCAAAATTTTGGCCGACGTCCTGGTCAAGCACGGCCGGCCCCTGGGGTCTCCCAACCTGACGACGGCCGTCCGGGAAACCACCGAGCGGGCGCTGGCCGACGGCATCATCCTGTCGGGCTGGGCGACGGGAAGCCCCCCCAGCCTCGAAGATCTCGAACTCGCCCGCACGGCGGCGGGGAGTACCCCCATCTTCATCGGCAGCGGGGCGAACTGGGAAAATATCCCCACCCTGATTCAAGCCGCAGACGGGGTGATCGTCTCCAGCTCCCTGAAACGCCACGGCCGCATCACCCAACCCATCGACCCGAGTCGCGTCGGCCAGTTCGTGGATGCCATGCAACGGGGACTCAAACCGGGCGATCCGTCCCAGTGGACCGTGCCATCGGAGCCGGAATTCCCGGTCAAAAATCCCCGGCCCTGACCCGAAAAGGGGAGCGCCCCCGGACATTCGGCTACACTGAGAAACTGAGAAGTTCAACTCACCTGTATTTGCACCCAGTCTGTTATGGTTCCCAGTCCGTCTGCCCCGTGGATTTATCGTCATTCTCGGACGCTCATTTTTGCGATCGCCACTCTCGGCGCGATCGAAACCGCCTATTTGACGGGGGCGAAACTCTTGGGGCGATCGGCCATCTGCCCCACCCAGGGATGCCACGACGTCCTCAACAGTTCCTACGCGACGGTTTTCGGCCTGCCCATCAGCCTGTTCGGGTTTTTGGCTTACCTCGGCATGGCCGCTCTGGCCGCCGCCCCCGGGCTGGCTAACCCCGACAGTCAAAAAGCCCTGCGGGCCCAATTAAACCGCTGGACTTGGTGGCCGATGTTCGGTCTGGGGACGGCGATGGCCGTGATGAGCGGGTTCTTGATGTACCTGCTGGCCTTTGAACTGCACGCCCTGTGCCCCTACTGCATCGCCTCGGCGACGTTTTCCGCCACCCTATTTCTCCTCACCCTCGTCGGCCGCTCCTGGGAAGATTTCGGACTGCAAGCCCTGGTCGGGGTGGCGGTGACGATGGTGGCTCTCGTCACCGTCCTCGGCGTCTACGGGGGTTCCCCGACCACCGCCACCGAAACCGCCCAGCTCGCCAGTCGCCAGATTACCACCCCCTCCGGGCCGGCAGAACTTTCCCTCGCCCGCCACCTGAAGCAGATGGGGGTCAAAACCTACGGCGCCTATTGGTGCCCCCACTGCTACGAGCAGAAGCAACTGTTCGGCCGTCAGGCTTTTTCCATGTTGGATTACGTCGAATGCGACCCGAAGGGCAACAACGCCCGACCCCAACTCTGCCGCGACGCGGGAATCAAAGCCTATCCCAGTTGGGAAATCGACGGACAACTTTATACCGGACGGCTGGCATTGGAAGAACTCGCCCAGTTGTCGGACTATCAGGGACGGCAAGATTTTATCGGAAATTTGGGTTTAAAATCCCGTCCTTAGAGAACGCCATCCCATTGCCCATTCCCCATTACCTGCCCGCCGCGCCACACCGATCGCCCACAACGAGATCGGCAGTGCTATAACAGAAAGTGGAAGGGCATCTACGTCGATTCAAAGTCGGTGGAAAGGAAGTTCGGGAACAGCGCATCGAAGGTTTCCGAAACGGAAGCTCGCCGAACTTTCAGGCGATCGCGAGTTCTCCGGAATGGCTATCGTTCCGGAAGAAAACGTTTCATACATTGAGATGAACGGCTCTCGAGATCGAACGACTCGCCGGGTCGGGTGAATCTATGGCAGCCAAAAGGCAACAACTCCGGAAACCAAGGAGAAGAAAAAGAGTTCACCGTCTCGGTTTGAGCATCATGACGATCTCGGAACCGCTCCGGCGGTTGCTATCAATAACAATCCCTGTTCAGAGGTGGCAAAAGCGATCGTATGTTTAGAATCTTCAAGGGACTGGCTCCTTCCCCGATCAAAAAGTTGGCATCTCTGAAACACAAGTTGACAAGGCGAAAGCACGTTTTTGTCACTTCGTTGGGGGTCGGATCGGCGGTCATTTTGCTGAGAGTTTTGGGGCTGTTGCAAATCTCCGAATTGGCGATTTTTGACCTTTTTATCCGCCTGCGTCCCCTCGAAGCCCCCGAGGATCGCATCGTCATTATCGGGATCGATGAGAAGGATTTGGCGACATACGGTTTCCCAATTTCTGACAAAATTTTAGCCGAATTGTTGCAAAAAATAAATGCGGATCGACCCCGGGCGATCGGTTTGGATTTATATCGAGATCTGCCGGTCGAAACGGGGCATGAAGCGTTGAATCAAGCCTTTGAAACCATCCCCAACTTGATCGGCATCGAACTGATTGAAATGCCGGCAGCTCCCGGAGTTGCACCGCCTCAGATTCTCGCCGATCGCGACAAAATCGGATTCAATAATTTTGCGGTTGATATCGATAGCCGGGTGCGTCGAAATCTGTTATTTGCCGGCAATTCCGAGGGGGAAGTCCGGCGGAGCTTTGCCCTCCAGTTGGCGACCATCGAGCTGGAAGCCCGGGGCTTGACGCGGGAGCTCACCGACAATCAAGAGGTGAAATGGGGAAATATCGTTTTTCCGAAATTTAGACCCAATGACGGACCCTACATCAGAGCGGACGATGCCGGTTATCAAGTGTTGGCGAATTTTCGGAATCCCCGGGGTGGGTTTAAAACGGTTGCCATGCGGGATGTGATGGAGGGGAAGGTTTCTCCCACTGTGTTCCGCGATCGCATCGTTTTGATCGGCCAGACGGCTTTTAGTATCAAAGATCTGCACTTCACCCCCTACAGCAGCAGTTTATTTCAGCAGCCGAAGCGCCAGTACGGGGTCGAACTTCACGCCAATTTTCTCAGCCAAATTTTGACGGCCGTTTTGGACGGACGGACGCTGATTTATGTCTGGCCGGAGGCGGTCGAATGGCTGTGGATTTTGGGCTGGTCGGGGGTGGGGGCCTGTTTGTGTTGGAAATTGCGATCGCCTTATCGTTCGACAACCATGATTCTCCTCATCGGCGTCGGGATTGTCGGCGGCGGTTACTTGGCACTTCTGGGGGGTTGGTGGGTCCCTGTCTTTCCCCCCCTGCTGGCCCTCGGTGGTTCGGCCGTGGTCGTCATGGCTCACCTGGCACATTTGCAGGAGGAATTGAAGCGATCGACCGATTTTTTAAATAGCGTGATCAATACGATTCCCGACCCGATTTATGTCAAAAATAAAAACCATCAAAAAATTGTCGTCAACAAGGCCTACGCCCGCCTGGTCGGCCTGCCCGCGGACAAAATTCAGCTCCGGACGGACTACGAATTATTTTCCCGGTCGGAAGCGGACGTTTTCTGGGGGCAAGATGAGCAGTCTTTTCACACCACTTGGGAATTGGAAAACGAGGAAAAATTGACCGATTTTTATGGCAAAGAACACTGGATCGCGACGAAGCGATCGCTCCACAAGGATGCCGCGGGCAACCAATTTCTGGTCGCGGTAATCCGCGATATTACGGAGCGGAAAAAATCCGAAGCGGCCCTCCGCAGCCGCGCCGACCTCGACCCGCTCACCCATTTGCCCAATCGCAAACTTTTTGAAGAACGTTTGACTCAATCCCTGCAGTGGGCCGACGCTCAAAATAAATGGGTCGCCCTGCTGTTTCTCGATCTCAACCATTTTAAAAGCATCAATGATACTTTGGGACACTTGGTCGGCGATGCCCTCCTCCAGTTGGTGGCCGGACGCCTGCAAGACTGTCTGCGGGCCAGCGATACGGTGTGCCGCCTCGGCGGAGATGAGTTCACGGTTATTCTTCCCGGGATTCCGAGTCAGGCCGACGCGGCCCGGGTCGCCGACAAAATTTTGGACAGCATCGGCCAAGATGCGGAAGTTGAGGGACATCTGCTGCGGGTGAGTACCAGTATCGGCATCGGCTTGTATCCCGTTCACGGCCGCGATCGGGAAACTTTGATCCAAAAGGCGGACGGCGCCATGTATCGCGCTAAACGGCAATATCCCGGCGGGGGGTACGAATTTGCCGAGCCTTGACCGTGGCGTTGGGGCTTTCGGGATCGAGACGGCGGACTTGCTGTCGGTTGGTTCCCTGGGGTATATTAAGGGTTGGGTATTTATATCGTTAAACTTAACAATTCTTAACATACTCCCAATCCTTGACAATGGGCCGCTCTTGCCCTTGTCAATCGGATCGACACGCGCTTCGGGGAGACATCCGTAAAATCACTGAGTATACTGAGAGTGAAACAGGGAAAGGGACCGGCTAACCGACCGGCTATCAAGCGATCGAGCTAACAGAGGTTTATCCGCTATGGGGTGCTTGCTCAAACTGACAACTCTCTTCGCCCTCGCGATCGGGATTCAACTCAATCTGGCGATCGCCGTCCGGGCTGAAACCGAACTGACCCAAGGCGAAACATCTACAATTTGTCTGACTCCTTTCGACTCTTCCATCTGCAACCAAGATCCGCCCGTGAACGGCGTACCCGACGGAGACGCGGGGGGGAGTCGGTAAATCTGTCCGGCTGAGTCTCGTTTTCACGAACCCGACCCGTGAAACGTGGGGAGGGGTTTGTCTGCCCAATTTATCCTTTTTTCAGGCTTCTTGTCACCCCTAAAAGTTTATATTAATTGCCCATTAAACACCGCCCAAAGCTTGTAGCCGTTCTCGACAGTTAGTTGCCCACTCTATATTTCCCAATTCTGTATAAAGCTTTTCAGCCTCCTCAAAAAAACCCCCGATCGCCCTAACAAAAAGTCAGAACAATCGGGGGCAAAACACGCTCATAAAAACCGAAAATTAGAGCTGTTTCACTTCCGAAGCCAACTTAGCAACCATGTCCTTGGCGCTGCCAAATAACATCATGGTTTTATCCTTGTAAAACAGATCGTTATCAACCCCCGCAAATCCAGTGCTGAGGCTGCGCTTGATGACGATCGTGTGCTTCGCCCTGTCCACATCCAAGATCGGCATCCCGTAGATGGGGCTATTCTTATCCTCCCGCGCCGCCGGGTTCACCACATCATTCGCCCCGATCACCAAAGCCACGTCGGTCTGGTCGAATTGGGGGTTGATGTCGTCCATATCGTACAACTGCGGGTAAGGCACGTTCGCCTCGGCCAGCAAAACGTTCATGTGTCCCGGCATCCGTCCGGCCACCGGGTGGATGGCATATTTCACATCCACCCCCAGAGATTCGAGCATATCCACCAATTCCTTGACGGAGTGCTGGGCCTGGGCGACGGCCATCCCGTAACCGGGAACAATGACCACGGAGCGGGCGTAACCCAACATCATCGCCCCCTCTTCCGGGTCGATGTTGCGGACGGTTTTATCCGTCGCACCGCCGGAACCCGACGCCACCGCCGTCGAGCCCTCTCCCGTGCCGAACCCAGCAAACAGGACGTTGGTGATGGACCGGTTCATCGCCTTACACATGATGATGGTGAGGATGATCCCGGACGCCCCCACCAGGGCACCGGCGATGATCAGCAGGTTATTCATGACCACGAAACCCGCCGCGCTCGCCGCCAAACCGGAGAAGGAGTTCAACAGCGAGATCACCACCGGCATATCGCCCCCGCCGATGGGGATGACGAACAGCACCCCCAGCACCAGGGAAATGCCCACCAAACCGAGGAAAACGGGGACGTTGAAGGGGGATACGCAGATGTAAACGCTCCCCGCCAGAAACGCCACCAACAGGGCGACGTTGAAGGGCTGTTGCAGGGGGAAAAGAATCGGGGAACCGCTCATGATGCCCTGCAATTTGGCGAAGGCGATTAGGGATCCGGTGAAGGTGACGCCCCCGATCAAGACCCCCAGGACGGCGGTGACGGTGGTGGGCAGGGGGGGGGAGTCGGCCGTGGCGAGATACCGCCAGAACTCCCCGACGGCGACCAACGCGGAGGCCGCGCCGCCGAAGCCGTTGAACAGGCCCACCATCTGGGGCATGGCGGTCATTTCCACCTTGTAGGCGGCGATCGCACCGATGGCAGACCCGACGGCGATCGCGATCAAAATCATGACGTAATTCAAGACCTGCTGATTCAGCAGGGTGGCGACGATCGCGATCAGCATCCCGATGGATGCCAGCAAATTTCCGTCCCGGGCAGTCGCCGGAGATCCCAACTTTTTCAGTCCGAAGAAAAACAGGGCAACCGCCACCAAATAACTTAACTCGATGCCCGTCGGCAAAAAGGTACTCATGCCTTAGCCTCCTTTTTCTTGAACATTTGCAGCATCCGGTCGGTGACTAAAAAGCCACCCACCACGTTGACAGTCGCCAGCACGACGGCGATTAAACCGAGAATCACGGTGATGCTCCAATTCTGCTCCCCGGCAACGATCAGCGCCCCCAAAACGGCAATTCCGGAGATGGCGTTGGCGCCGGACATCAGAGGCGTGTGCAGCGTCGGTGGCACTTTGGTGATCACCTCAAATCCTGCAAATGATGCCAGGACAAAAACAAATAAAGCGGAAATGAGTGTTTCTGTCGTCATATGTGCGAAATGTGTTGTTCGTGAATGATGAAATCGATGTCGGTCGGGTTATCCTTTCCCGCCGCCGAACTGATATCCTGTCCGCTCAAATCGTTTGGATCGAACTATTTTTTTGATCGGAAATCTGTTGCGATCGCTGATTGCCACAACTCGATCGGGCGGGGGATCGGAGAAGGGCTCAATGGCGGTTGGATGGGGCTTATTGACCCACCGCGACCCCCAAAGCCTGCTTCACCCGTTCCGAGCGAATTTCGCCGCCGTGGGTGACGCAGGCGCCCTCGATGATGTCGTCTTCAAAGTTGAGGTCGAGTTCCCCTTCCTTCGTGACCATCAGCTTCAGCAAGGCCGAGAGGTTTTTGGCGTACACCTCGCTGGCGTGGACGGGCATGGAGGCGGGCAGGTTGATCGGGCCCATGATGGTGACGCCGTTTTTCTGCACGTTCTTACCGGCTTCGGAACCCTCGCAGTTGCCGCCCTGGTCGCTGGCCAAGTCCACGATCACCGATCCGGGCTTCATTTGGGCCACCATGTCGGCGGTGACAAGGACGGGGGCCTTTTTGCCGGGAACTTGGGCCGTGGTGATGACGACATCAGAAGCAGCGACGTGTTCGGTCAGGACTTCCCGGGTGCGCTGTTTAGCCTGCTCGGAGATTTCCTTGGCGTAGCCGCCCTCGGCGACGGTATCTTCTTCGAGGGTGACATCGACAAATTTGGCCCCCAAACTCTGGACCTGCTCCTTCACTTCCGGGCGGATGTCGAAGGCCTCCACGATCGCCCCCAGACGGCGGGCCGTCGCGATCGCCTGGAGCCCCGCCACCCCGGCGCCGAGGATCAGTACCTTAGCCGGCCGGATGGTGCCGGCGGCGGTGGTGAGCATGGGGAAGTATTTGGGCAGGTTAGCCGAGGCGATCAGGACGGCCTTGTACCCGGCGATGTTCGCCTGGGAGGACAGGGCGTCCATGCTCTGGGCGCGGCTGGTGCGGGGGACCATCTCCATGCTCAGGGCCGTCACCCGGCGATCGCTCAATTTCTGGATCAGGGCCGGATCTCCGAGGGGATTCAGGAATCCGATCAAAATTCCCCCTTCCCGCAATTTGCCGATTTCGTCCGGTTCGGGCGGACTCACCTTGAGGAGGACGTCGGCCTCCCCCCAAAGTTGGCCGGAGTCGGCGATCACTTTCGCACCGGCTTCCTCATAGAGGGCGTCGGAGAAAAAAGCCTTTTCCCCGGCCCCGGCCTCGACACAAATTTCGAGGCCCTGTTTGACCAGTCGGGCGACCACATCGGGGATGAGGGCGACGCGGCGTTCATTAACAGCCAGTTCTCTGGCGATCGCAATTTTCATACACGCTCCTTGCTGTCTAGGATTCACTTCGGATGGGATGATACAGGAGGAATTCGTCTCGATGGGGTTGGCAAATTTACTGGCTTCAAGTCGCCGGGGCCAGCACCGGGGGCAGCTTGGCGAAATGGAGGCGATCGGGTCAATTCAACTTCTCATGCTGGATGGCTCGACACGGGACTCTCGGTTGTGTCAAAATGAGTTTCTAATTTTGCATCCTATATGGGAATCATCTCGCTCGATTCAGATCTTTAACTTGTCTTTATGTAGTTCAGAATTACCAGACAAAATCTCAAATTGTTACAGGAGTGAATATTATGATGCGCCGTTTGCTATCCGGGTTCGCCCTCGCCGGCTGTGTGTTAGCCGGCTTTCCTACCCTCACCCTCTCCCAAGGAACGCCGGGGATCACCATCTTCGGCGGCCCGGAGCGGGCCAACCTCCTCAACTTCTACCTGCAAAGCGGCCAAGCCGGCCGCTGGGACCGCTACAAGCTGAGAATCCCCGCCAACAAATTAAACTTGGCGGTGGCCCTGGTTTCGATTTCCTACCCCGACTATTACGAAGGGAAATTCGACCCCGACCGCATCGAAATCCGCATCGGCGGGGAATCCATCCCCCTGGATGAGGTGGTCTGGGACGAAGAAAACCACTTCATCGAAATTTACCCCGCCGAACCCATCCCGGCCGGCCAGAAACTCGAAATCGTCCTGTCCAACGTGAAAAATCCCAACTTTGGCGGGATGTACCACTTCAACGCCAACATCCGCACCCCCGGGGATGTGCCCATGTTACGGTACGTCGGGACTTGGGTGTTGAGCATCGACTAATTAGATCGAGGCAGGGGAGGCAGGGGGGCACAGGAGGCGACCGGAGGCGACCGGAGGCGACCGGAGGCGACCGGAGAATCTAAAATCTAAAATTCCCCGCTCCCGACTCCCGACTCCCGACTCCCGACTCCCGACTCCCGATTCCCGACTCCCAGCCTGTGATAAAATTGTGGATTGTGATTTTTAAGATCGACTGGGAGGATTGACAGATGGCTCAACAGACGCTGAAGGGGACGAGTCGGAAGCGGAAGAGAGTCTCCGGTTTTCGGGTGCGGATGCGGACGCGCAACGGCCGCGCCGTGATCAAAGCCCGACGCAGCAAAGGCCGCGCCCGGCTGTCCGTCTGACATTCGGGTGTCGGGGATAGGGCGAAAATCGAGAATCGGGCGAGTCAACTCGGCCCGATGCATTTAAAATTGTCATGTTGCCCCAGGCGAATCGACTCCGCAATCGGAAGGATTTCAAAGCGGTTTACACTCGCGGCGTGCACCGCAAAACCCCCCATCTGACGCTGAGGGCGCTGAAGCGACCCGGCCCGGAACCGGACGGCGAAGCCGAAAGGGCGAGTCGGTTCGGGATTTCCATCAGTCAGAAAGTCAGCAAACGGGCGGCCCGCCGAAATCGGATCAAACGACAAATTCGAGCCGTCCTGCGCGAGTTGCTGCCCCACATTTCCCCCGGTTGGGATGTCGCGATCGTCGTCAAACCGACGGCGGTCGGGTGCAATTATGCAGAATTTCTGCAAGAATTAGAACAGTTGTTAGCACAGGCAGAGGTTTTAAATGGGCATTCGGGAGGAGAGCTTTTATGAAGGCGGCCCCCACATCGGAGATTTGATTCTCAACGTGTTGATCGGATTTACGGTGATCGGCCTGCCCCTGACCGTGGGGGCGATCGTGCGGGCGCTGTGGCTGCGCTACCGGATCACCAACCGGCGGGTGTCCGTGATCGGGGGTTGGATGGGGCGCGATCGCACCGATGTCGTCTACTCGGAAATCGTCAGCATCGCCAAAGTGCCCCGGGGGTTGGGAATTTGGGGGGACATGGTGCTGACCCTGAAAAATGGAAATCGCCTCGAACTCCGAGCCGTCCCGCGATTTCGTGAAATTTACGACTACATCAGCGAGAAGATTGCCCAGAAACAGGGGCGGGCGCCGGGGGCGATCGGCCAGTGAACCGCACCCGCGATCAGCCCCCCGAGACGCGCCCGGTCAATTCTCACCCACGGTGTCATCCGCCCGGGATTCTAAATTTTGTATAAATAATCAAGCAGCTAGGTTAACTCTTGACGCATGGACTTTGGTATTGGGTTTCTCTCGAACAATTTGATGTTGCCGATCCTGGATTTCTTTTACGGGATCGTGCCGAGTTACGGGTTGGCGATCGTCGCCCTGACCCTGGTGATCCGCTTCGCACTCTACCCCCTCAACGCGGGGTCGATCCGGAATATGCGGCGCATGAAAGTGACGCAGCCGCTGATGAAAGAGCGGGTGGACAAAATCCAAAAGCTCTACAAAGATGACCCCGTCAAACAGCGGGAGGAGATGAGCAAAGTCTACAAAGAACTCGGAAATCCGCTCTCCGGCTGCTTTCCCCTGCTCCTCCAGATGCCCATCCTGTTCGCCCTGTTCGCCACACTGCGGGGATCACCCTTCTCCGATGTCAACTACACCGTTGACGTGCAAATTTTCCCCCAGGAACAGATCGAGCAAATTCAACCCCAAATTTACAAAACCAAACCCCAGAACGTCTACGTCGCCGACGGCGTGCATTCCTCGGTTTTAGCCGTCATTCCCAACGGCAACCGCCTCGCGGTCGGACAAAAAACCCAGCTCCAATTTGAAACGGCCCAGGGCGAGAACCTGCGATCGCAGCTCGCCACCTACGAAGATGCCAAAATCGAACCCCACTGGACGATTACGAACGGGGAAGATAAAGTCCGCATCGACGATCGCGGCAATTTGGTCGCCCTCGAAGCCGGGGAAGTCACCGTACAAGGGACGCTCAAAGGCATCGCCGCCGACAAGGGCTTCCTGTTCATCGACGCCCTGGGACGGGTCGGTGCCTTCGACGACGACGGCAAAATCCACTGGGATATCGTGGGCATGATCCTGGGATTCGGGATCAGCCTGTACCTCAACCAAGTCCTCTCGGGGCAAAATCAGGCGTCCGGCGCCAACCCCCAACAGGATACGGTCAACAAGCTGACGCCGGTCTTATTTACGGGGATGTTCTTCTTCTTCCCCCTGCCGGCCGGAGTGCTGCTGTATATGCTGATCGCCAACATTTTCCAAACGGTGCAGTCCTTCATCCTCTCCCGGGAGCCGCTGCCGGAAAATCTCCAGAAAATCGTCGAAGAGTCCAACGCCAACGCCAAAACCGGCGGTAAAGGCGACAAAAAAGACAAGAAAGGCCAGAAAACAGAAAGCGGACGGGCTTCCCTCCCCTTTGAACCCGGACATCCCAAGAAAAAAGCGTAAGGCGAGCAATGGATCAGACTCAAATCGATCCGGCCAAAGCGTGGCTGGAACAACTTCTTAAACTCGGGGGCATTTCGAGTAACGTCGTCCCTTCGGAGGTCGAAGAGGCCTGCTGGCTGACCATCGAAGACACATCTTTGACCCCCGAACAGATCGCCAAGTTGATCGGGGCGAACGGCGAAGGCCTCGATGCCATGCAGTACCTGATCAACACCATCCTCAACCTGGGGAAAGAAGAAGGTGCCCGAACGGCTTACACCGTGGAGTTGAACGGATACCGATCGCGCCGCTACCAAGAACTGCGAGCCCTGGCAGAAAATACCGCCACCCAGGTGCGGCAGACGGGGATCGAGTTGGAAATCAAATCCCTCTCCTCCGTCGAACGGCGGCTGATCCACAATATCCTCAAAGACAGCGAGGACATCGAAACCTACAGCCAGGGCACCGAACCCGATCGCCGCCTGGTGATCAAGATGAAATCCTGAATATCATTGCAAATGGAAGCGGGGATTCGACCACTATGGAGTCCATTTACATCCCTCACCTGCTCAAAGCACCCCGGCGGACGGTGGAATTTCAGTTCGAGGAATTTCTCCCCGGTTTGGAAACCCTGACCCCCGTGCGGGGCCACCTGCGCGTCACCTACAAGACCACCTTTTTGGACGTGTGGGGGCGGGCCGAGGCGATCGTCACCCTCACCTGCGATCGCTGTCTGAAGCAGTACAACCACCGCCTAAAAATCGACACGTCCGAACCCCTGTGGTTGGATGCCTCAGCCGATCGCTCTCAGGGGGGAGAAGAAGTCGAGGTCGCCTTTGAAGACCTCGTAGAAACCCTCTCCCCCAACGGCCATTTCGATCCCGGCGATTGGCTGTACCAACAACTGTGTCTGGCCCTGCCCCAACGCCAACTCTGCGAGGGTCCGTGCGAACCGCCCAAATCCTCGACGCCGGACTCCTCGGAATCCGGCGTTGATCGCCGCTGGGCCGCACTCGAAGCCCTGAAGCAACAACTGTCCGGCTAGTTTTTGGGGGAGTCGGGAGTCGGGAGTCGGGAGTCGGGAAAAATTGACAATTATCCATGAATTTTCCGGCGACCGTCGCCCCAACAACAAATAATCTGCGACCATCTGCGAAATCTGTGGACAAACATCAATGACCCAATTCAGCCAGGAGTTTGAACTGCTGCTGCGATCGCGCTACCCCCTAATCTACATTCCCACATTGGAGGAGGAGCGCGTCGAACAGACCATCAAACAGGCCGCCAAAACCCAAGGAAACCGGGCCGTCTACGTCTGGGATTTCGTCGAGGGGTATCAGGAAGGCAACCCCAACGATATCGGCATGGCGACCCGCAACCCCCTGCAAGGCCTGGAATTCGTGGAAAAAGTCCCGGACTCCACCCCCGCCATCTTCATTTTTCGGGACTTCCACCGATTTTTGGAGGATATTTCCATCTCCCGGAAGATCCGCAACCTAGCCCGACGGCTCAAATCCCAGCCCAAAAATTTGGCCATTATTGCCCCCCAAATCGCCATCCCCGAAGACCTGAGCGAAGTGCTGACGGTGCTGGAGTTTCCGCTGCCCGATCGCGATACGATTTCCACCGAGGTGGAACGGCTGCTGACGGCGACGGGACACCGCCTGGAACCCCGGCTGCTGGACGAGATGGTGCGATCGTTCCAGGGCCTCTCCATCGAGCGCATTCGGCGCATCCTCGCCAAAGCGATCGCCACCCACGGGGAACTCCAACCCGACGACGTGGAACTGATCCTGGAAGAAAAGCGCCAAACCATCCGCCAGACCCAGATTTTGGACTTCTACCCCGCCCGAGAAAATATCTCCGACATCGGCGGCCTCGACAACCTCAAGGACTGGCTGCTGCGGCGGGGCGGGGCCTTTTCCGAGCGGGCGAGACAGTACGGCCTCCCCTACCCCCGGGGGTTGCTGCTGGTGGGGATTCAGGGGACGGGCAAATCCCTGACCGCAAAAGCGATCGCCCACCACTGGCACCTGCCCTTGCTGCGGTTGGACGTGGGGCGGCTGTTCGCCGGGTTGGTGGGGGAGTCGGAGTCCCGCACCCGCCAGATGATCCAACTGGCCGAAGCCCTGGCGCCCTGTGTCCTCTGGATCGACGAAATCGACAAGGCCTTCGCCGGCGCCGACGGCAAGGGCGACGCGGGGACGACGAGCCGGGTGTTCGGGACCTTCATCACCTGGCTGGCGGAAAAAACCTCCCCCGTGTTCGTGGTAGCCACGGCTAACAACATCCAGGCGCTGCCGCCGGAAATTCTCCGCAAGGGGCGCTTCGACGAAATCTTTTTCGTCGGGTTGCCCAACCAGGACGAGCGCAAGGCGATTTTCGAGGTGCACCTGACCAAATTGCGGCCCCAGGGCCTCAAAAATTACGATCTCTCCCGCCTCGCCTACGAAACCCCCGATTTTTCCGGGGCGGAAATCGAACAGAGTTTAATCGAGGCCATGCACATCGGCTTCAGCCAAAACCGGGACTTCACCACCGAGGATATTTTGGAAGCCGCCAGCCAGATGGTGCCGCTGGCCCGGACGGCCCGGGACCAGATCCAACTGCTGCAGGATTGGGCCGCGGCTGGGAAAGCGCGGATGGCGTCCCGGCAAGATAGCCTCACCCGGCGTCTTCAGGGGTAAAATCGGCTATGATATCCATGCACTTGGACTGTTCGCGATCGCATGACCATCGGCACTTCTCGCTCTATGAACCTATACGGCATCTTTAAGTTTCTCGTCGGGTTTATCCTCGCCCTGCTGATTTTGGCGGGGGCGAGTATCGCGGCGGCGCTGTATTTTGCCGCCCGGTTGACGGAACTCCCCGAACGGCCCACTTTCTCCAACGACAAACCCGCCACCACCGCGGCCACCACCGCGGCGGAACCGGCATCGAACCCCGCACCTGCGCCCGAACCCACGCCGGAATTGGAGGAGGGGGCCTACCGGGCGATCGTGGTTCAGCCCATCGGGCTGATTCTCCGGGACAGCCCCAGCCTCGATGCCAACCGCATCGGTGGTATAGGATACGAAGAAGAAGTGATCGTTTTGGAAGAGAGCGCAGATCAAGCGTGGCAGCGGGTTCGGGTTCCCGATGATGACGAGCGCACCGGTTGGGTGAAGGGCGGCAACACGGAAGCGATCAATTAATCCGAGCCGCTTTTTGGGCGGACAGACGCTCTCGGGGTGTGGGGAAGAATCGATAATTGATCATTAACTTTTCTTCTCCCGACTCCCCCCTCGGATCAGTTAGATGCCAATCCTGGAATGATCAAAAATACAAAGTCTCGGGATAGATCGCCAAAAAAAATCTTCGGTACGATCTAATTTCGACCCCGAACTCTCATCTGTATGTTTTTTACTTGTATCAAGATTGACAAATTTTTGACAAGTCGCACGTTCGTGTGTCGTTCATTTGTGTGACTGGCAAATGATTCCAATGAAATTTGTGCAAATTCTCGCCTCAAAAATGATATTCCGATCGTTCAATCCTCCCACGAAAATCACGGTCTTTTCCAAACCTTAACCTGACCGTCCCAGTCGCCGCTGAGAATGGTTTGACCGTCGGGAGAAATACCGATCGCCGTGACGTAACCCGTATGTCCCCGCAAATTTCCCCGCATCTCCCCGGTGCTCAAATCCCAAATTTTCACCGTCCGGTCCCAACTGCCGCTGACCAAAGTTTTGTTGTCCGATGCGATCGCCACGGACCACACCCCGTCCCCGTGTCCGGCGAGACGGCGGATCGGCTGTCCCGTCCCCAACTGCCACAGGGCGATCGTCCCGTCCGCACTGCCGCTGGCGAGAATTTCCCCGTCCGGACTCACCGCCAACGACAACACCGATAACTCGTGTCCCTCCAAGGTGCGGATCGCCTCCCCGGTTTGCAAATTCCACAGGCGAACTGTGCTGTCCCGGCTTCCCGTCGCCAAAATTTGACCGTCGGAACCGATCGCGATCGCCCCCACCAGTTGAGAATGTCCCGCCAGCGATCGCAACAGTTGCCCCGTTTCCACGTCCCACACCTTCACCGTCCCATCCCAACCCCCACTCGCCAGGGTTTGGCCGTCGGGACTCAACGCGATCGCCAACACCGCGTTGGAATGCCCTTCGAGGGTCTGTTTTGGGGAAAATGTCCCCGTTTCCAGCCCCGACGGCAGATCCCAAATTTTGATCGCCCCGTCGTCCCCCGCCGTCGCCAATATATTTCCGTCCCGACTCACCGCGATCGCATTCACCGCCCCGGAATGGGCCGGAAACGACGCCCTCAACCCCCCCGTCCCCAAATTCCACAGGGAGACGCTTCCATCGCTGCCGCCGCTGATGCCGTAGGAAGCCGTTACCGCGATCGTCATCACCTGTCCCGACTCCTCCCGCAGACTCGCCGCCAAAGCAAACCCCCCGTCAGAAGAGACATTTTCAGCCGGAGAAATCGGAAGGGATGCCGTCACGGTGGGCGTTTCTTCCTCCGTCCTTTCCGGCGTTGCCGTGGGCACCGATGGCAACGTCGCCGTTTTTCGCCAATCCAAAAAGCGATTAATTTCGATCGCGGCGGCCGCGATACTATCCGGATCGAGTCCGAACTGGACGATGCCGTTGATGCCGATCAGGTTCCCCCGTTCGTCCAACACCGGGCCCCCGCTCATGCCACTACGGACCAGGTTCGTATAAACTAAACTGTAACCCTGACTCCCTTGTTGGCGGTGCGTCACCTCCCCGGCGGTGCTCAAAAACAACCGCTGTCGCAAACTGCCCCCCGATCGCGGCCACCCCGCCACGTAGACTTTGGAGCCCACACCCACGCGATCGGAGTCGGCAAAGGTCCCCACCCGATACCGCTGCGAACTGGTGAAGGGGACGATCGCCAAATCCAACTCCGGTATCCGTTCGATTAAACTGTAGTAGACGAAATGTCGCTCTCCGTCCGGCGTCACCACCTCGTAATCCCCGACCCGGTTGACGACGTGCCAGTTGGTGAGGACGTAGTAAGTATTGCCGGATTTTTCGACGATCGCCCCCGATCCGCCCCGGGGCCCGTCGATGCGGACGGTAATTTCTCCCGCGATCGCGTTAATTTCGCCGGGGGTGAGGGCGGCGGTGTCAGTTTCGGCCAAAGTCGGCGTCGCGAAGCCGTTTTGGGAGATACTCAGTAACAGCAGTCCCGTCCCCTGCAAGGTGATAGCCAGAAGGGTGGGGAGGATAGGTTTGAGGTTCATCAATGGTTTGTCGGGATGGGGCGCGCGCACTACATTTCTTCGCGTCGGAACTCCTCCAAAACCCGCATCAGATCCCCCACGACGGCGGACGGAATCAGGCTGGCTAGGGGCACCCCCGTTTTTCCTCCCCCCAACTCGACGGAGATACTTTGGAGGACACCAACGACTTGACGTTCTTCGACATCCCCATTTTCCAACATCGGATACAGTTGTTCGGCGATGGTAGTGTGAAGGTGGGCGTCGGCGAGGTACAAATGCCACTTGGCGATATCGATATAGACATTTTCGCCGATGCTGGCGGCTAGTTTTTCGATCGCGACAGTGTTGCTGGAACTGGACATCTTGAAACTCCCGTGAGTGAGGACTATTATCCGATTTTGTTGGATTCTAGCTTAACATCGGGCGATCGTCCTTTCCCTCAATCTTGGGTGGGGGATGGGAAGGAATCATCGCATCAGCCGATCCGAGGGATGGGAACCCAGATTTCTCCCTTCGATTATAATATGATTTTGTAGGATGCGTTAGCGAAGCGTAACGCATCGCCCCATCATTTCAATCACTCAAAAAACATGACCCTCACCCCCCTAGAACCCCCAGCCAGATTACAACCCCAAGGAGAGCGACGGGTGGTTTTTCGTGGCATCGATTGGGAGGGCTATTTGCAAATATTGGAAATCTTACCCCAATCTCGGGGATCTCGCTTGATCTATGATAACGGAATACTTGAAATCACCATGCCCTTGGAAGATCATGAATTTGCCCGCTGTTTGATCGAGCGATTTATTGTCATTTTAGTCGAATTATTGGGGCTACCCATGAAGACGATGGGATCGACCACCATGAATTATCCAAAATTCAAAAAAGGGGTGGAACAAGACAACGCTTATTACTTTCAAAATCAGCCCTTGGTGAAGGGACGCAATGTAGATTTTTCCCAAGATCCGCCGCCGGATTTGGTGGTAGAAGTGGATATTACAAACACGGATATCGCCAAAAATCAGTTTTACGCGAGTTTGGGCGTGCCGGAATTGTGGCGATTTGACGGACAGGTGTGGCGGATTTATCAGTTGCTGTCCGGGGTGTATCGGGAATGCGATCGCAGCCCCACGTTTCCCCAAGTTCCGAAGGAATGGCTTTACGATTTTCTGACCACAGCCAGAGAGGATGAAGTCGGGGCGATGCGGGCTTTGAGACGGCGTTGGCAAACCCTCTATCCGGAGTCTTCGGACCGGTGAGAGAGAGAAAAGCGATTGTGTAATAAAGCCAACTCTGTTCTCGGATTTTCTGGGCTTCTTTAACCCGAATTTCTCCAGACATGAATGGGATAAAAGACGATCGCTTTTCGTCAATGATAGTCCCCAACCCCCCATTTAAAGAAACTGAGGGGTCAGAACCGGGGTGTCAGAAACGGGGTTTTTCCCTCATTCTTTGCTGGGGGACGGGGCCGAATAATCGGCGATCGCAAAAATGTAAATGGCGTGAATCAACAACAGGGAAGCCCAACCGCCCGTCACCCACACCGCCCAGGGCCAGGTGGCTTTGGCGAGATTGTGAAAAAACCACAGTCCCGAATTGCAGGCGGCGAAAATGGCGACGTGGACGGCAAAATTCATGCGATCGTCCAGACGGCGGAAGGCGGGGTCTTTGCGATCGGGTTCGCGGGGCCAACGGGGAGGCATTGAATTGATATCCTCAACACTTGTTCAACCCCCTATTTTAGTGGCAATTGGGGCGAATTGTTTGCCCATTCTAATTATTATCATCCACCAGAACCGCGTTTGAATTGGGCCGGATCTGGGAACCGTACCGCCGCGTCCAGATTTTCGTCAGTTCCGCCCCCAACAGAAAAATTTGGGCGGAGTAGAAGATCCACAGCAGGAGGACGATAAAAGAACTCGCCGCCCCGTAAGCCGAGGCGACTCCGGCGTTACCCAAATACAACCCGATCAACGTCCGGCCGATAATGAATAAAACGGCGGTGATCGCCGCCCCGACTCCCACATCCGCCCAGGCAATTTTAACGTCCGGCAAGACCCGATAAATTTGTCCGAATAACAGGGTGATTAGAATAAAAGTGATGACATTATCGGTGATAGACCACACAAGAGTTGGCACGGGAATAACCTGTCCCAACCAATCATTAATTCCGGAAAGAACCGAACTGACGATCAGAGAAAGTAGCAGGATAAAACCGATTCCCAATACCATGAAAATGGCGAGGATGCGGCTGCGGATGAATCCCCAGATGCCCTGTCCGGGTTTCAATTCGACTCCCCAAATGATATTTAACGCCTGTTTAAGTTGGGCGAAAATTGTGGTGGCTGCAAAAATCAGTGTGGCGATACCAATCAGGGTCGCAATGATGCTGGAACTGGGTTCAAATTGACTTTGAATGACATTCTGAATCACTTCGGCCCCCTGTTCGCCCATCACCTTCGTGATTTTGTCCACGACTTCTTCTCGGGCGGTCGCTTCGCCGACAATAAAACCGGCGATCGCGATAATTATCACCAACAGGGGGGCGAGGGAAAAGACCATGTAATAGGCGAGGGCTGCCGCCAGGATGGGAACTTTGTCTTCTTGCCAAGCGGCCAGAGTTTCTTGGAGGATACTTTTGATGGTAGTTAGGTTCACGGCCGGAGTCCCGGTAAACAGCGGTAATGGCGGGCGATCGCCCCACTCTTCTGGAGTGCTAGAATGGCTCGTATCTGAGACTATAGCAGTTTTCCAGATTCCGCAACTGTCAATTGATAGAGTTTCCTGAAAATTGCCCGGGAGAGCGATCGCTTGAAATCATCTGTCGGGGATGGGGACAACAATTGATGACACCGCCATCAATTTTTTTACCAATCATTGAATTATGGTCTATAATAGGTCGAAATTTTGGATTCGAGATGCGATCGCCCCGATGAATACCAAACCAGCCAAAACGGTCATCGATCTATTTTCCGGCGCCGGGGGGATGTCCTGCGGCTTGGAAATGGCGGGTTTCGAGTGTTTGTTGGGTGTGGATTTCGACAAGGCAGCGATTCAAACCTTTCAAGCCAACCATCCGAATGCAAAAACCATTTGCGGGGATTTGTTGGAAATTTCGACATCTGAAATTCGGGAATTGATCGGCGATCGCAAAGTTGACTTGATCTGCGGCGGCCCCCCCTGCCAGGGATTTTCCACCATCGGTGCCAACGATCGCAACGACAAACGCAACTTCCTGTTTCGGGAATTTCTCCGAGTCGTAGATGACCTAAAACCCGATTATATTATCGTCGAAAACGTCACCGGATTGCTATCCAGAAATAACGAAAATACCCTAAAAGCCATCCTCGGCAGTTTCATCGATTTGGGATATGCGATCGATGTGCGGGTACTCTCCGCCCACCATTACGGAGTCCCCGAAAAGCGGAGACGGACAATCTTTCTGGGCAATCGTTTCGGCGTCAAAAATCTCTATCCAAACCTGCAATTTCAAGACAACGAAGCCGATTTACAATTCCTGCCCCCCGCCCGAACCGTCGGCTGGGCGTTCGAGAATTGGTTGGAAGATAACGGAGAATGTCACAATCACGATATCGAAAAAGCAAAAATTTCTAATCCCCTAGAACGCCGCAGACTCCGCCACATTCCGGAAGGGAAAGAAATCCGCTACGAACGCGATCAAACCGCCTATTTACCCCCCGAACTGTGGTTCGATGTGGACTGGAAAACGCTGCGGGAAGAACGGTTTCGGGAAGCCAAACTGAAACGCCTCGATCGCGATCGCTGTTCTAACACCATCAACACCAGCCGCACCACCTACTATCATCCCACAGAAGACCGCTATTTGACCCCCCGGGAGGCGGCGGCGATTCAATCGTTCCCCCCCCATTTTATCTTTAAAGGCACCCTAACCCAGCAGTGGCGACAAATCGGAAATGCCGTTCCACCCCTGTTGGCGAAGGCGTTGGGGGAGGCAATTTTAAAGTTGGATGACTCTCGGAAAGACTGCGATCGCATCGGCAAAATCCGAGATATTAAAGACATTCGCGCCCAAGCCTTTAATTATCGAAATAATGACTCTAAATCTCCGGAATTCGTTCAACTGAGTTTGTTTTAAACAAGTCAAAAATACCATAATAAAAATTGCCAATTCATTGTCAATATAGCTTGCAATGAAACAATTAAACCCATACCGCCAGTTGATTCAGAAGGTGCTGGCGGAACACAGTCGATACAAACTGTCTTACGGGGATCTCGAACAGTTTACAATCTACGATACCGAGAACGACCCCGATCAACTGACGACGGTGGCTTGAACGGCGATCGCGGCGTATTTAGTTGTTTAACTCATAGCGTAGCACAGGCATCTTGCCTGTGAATAGCGTAGCACAGGCATCTTGCCTGTGAATAGCGTAGCACAGGCATC
>NZ_JAYFER010000226.1:0-4407 GCF_055795065.1 Lyngbya sp. CCY1209 | reverse complement strand
GAGCCGTGTGAGGTGAAAGTCTCATGCACGGTTCTGAATGGGAGGGGGAGAAGGTGACTTCTCTCTCGACCCCTAATGCTCAATTAGACGGTTCAAGTCCGCTGGGCTCCATTCTCCAAGGAACCCCATTCAGAATCCGGCTCCCGATCCGGCGCGATCGCCGGACCGAGGTTTTTCTCAGGTTTCCTCTCTCCTTCGAGAGTGGCCAAATTCTGAAGAAAGTCGCTATGATCTCGAAGATGGACAGAACGTTCGGGTTGTGTCCGAGGCCCTGGGAAACTGATGTTTGACAAGGCCGAAGAGGTGAGTATGATCCAGTAAGGAGCCATTCATTTCAACCTCCCCCATATCGCAACTTATATTTAAACAACGATCGGCTGTGCCATCTTCAAAAGCCCAGAAAATTGACCTGAATGATGAGTATCCCTGTCCCTGTCGGCGGCGGGGGAAACTCGTCCCGATTACCCTGACAGATGCCTTCGGCTGCGATCGCTGTCAGCAAATTTTCGTCGTTGACGAAAGCGGGTACTCCCTGGAACAACTCTCCACCCACTATCCCTACAAACAGGTGTGGCGGTGGACCGGCCACCAGTGGAACCGGGCCACCCCCGGCCTGCGATCGCACTACCTGCCCCTCGCCCTGGGGATGCTGCTGGTGCCCCTGGTGATTTGGTTGCCCCTGGCGATGTACTCCCCCGGACCCAACATCTTGCTTTGGGCGATGGTGGCCGTTATGCTGGCGATGTTGCCCGCACTCATGGTTTGGCTCGCTTACAGGCGTTAAGCTCAATGATCATCGACGATTTCAGCGCTTCCCCCGCCCCCATCAATCCGGTTCGTCGGGCTTACTCCGCCAGCCTCGAACTGGCACAAGTCTCGGGAGAGGCTCGAAGTCGGGCGCTGCGGGTGATGGCCGACGCCCTGCGGCGCAGACAGAACGACATTCTGGAAGCCAACACCCTGGATCTGGAAGCCAGCCGGGAAATGGGGGTTCCGGAACTGATCGGAGAGTGGCTGAAACTGACGCCGAAACGCCTGGAAACCACCGTCGAGATCCTGAAACGGCTGGGCGACCTCCCCGACCCCATCGGGCGGGTGATGAGCGCCCCCTACCAACTCGAACAGTGCCAGGGCTACCGCCAATTCATCCCCCTGGGCACGATCGCCCTCATTTACGAAGCCTTTCCCGAACTGGGGGCGATCGCGGCTGGATTTTGCCTGAAAACGGCGAACAGCTTGATTTTGATGGGGGGCAGCGAGGCCAACTATTCCAACCAGACCCTCGCCGAAACCCTCCAGTCGGCCCTGGAAGACGTGGGGATGCCGCCGGGATGTCTGGAGGCCATCCCCGCCGACTCCGACCACCCCATCTCCAACCTGGTCACCCAAGACCGCCACATCAATCTCGTCATCCCCTACGGACGCCCCCAACTCATCCAACAGGTCGTCAACCAGGCCACCGTCCCGGTACTCAAATCGGCGATGGGGAATTGTTACCTCTACTGGTCTGCCACAGCCAACGTCGATCTAGCCCGGTGGATGATCCTCGAAAGCCATCGGAGCGAACCCGACCCGGTGAACGCGATCGAAAAAGTCCTCATCGACCCCAACCAAAAGACCTCCTCCCTAGTGCGGCTGTGGAACAGTCTGCGGGAGGAGGGGTTTGAACTGCGCGGCGACCGGCAACTGGTTGAGGACTTTCCCGAACTGACCTTGGCCGAATTCGCCGAATGGTCCAATCCCTACCTGAGCAAAACCGTCGCGTTCCGATTTGTCGAAAACCTCGAAGATGCGATCGCCTGGATGAACCAGTACAGCAGCAACCACGCCAACTGCCTCGCCACCGAATCCTACAGCGAAAGCCGTCAATTCGCCCAAAACGCCAACAGCGCCCTCTCCTTCATCAACACATCCCCCCGATTTTCGCGCCATCAAAACCGGGGGGATGCCATTTTTTTGGGAATGTCGAATCAGAAAGGATACCGACGCGGACTGATCAGCCTGGAAACCCTCACCACCCTCAAACACGTCGTCCAAGGCAACGGTAAGGTATGACAATGAACAATTAATAATTAACAATTATTAATTATTAATGATCAATGATCAATTCTTCTCACTCTGCCGCCACCAGTTTGACATTTTTCGCCAAACCCAGGATTTGCAACAGTCGGATCGTCATCCAAGTCAGGTCAATTTCCCACCATTTCAAGCCGTGGCGGGCCGAATATTGGTAAGCGTGGTGGTTGTTGTGCCAGCCTTCGCCGTAGGTGACGAGGGCCACCCACCAGCAGTTTTTCGAGTGGTCTTTGGCATCGTAGGTCTCATAGCCAAACTTGTGGGTGGCGCTGTTGACAAACCAGGTGCAGTGGAAGACGGCGACGATGCGGAAAAAGATTCCCCACACCACGAACGGCCAGCCACCGAGCAGGTAGAGGACGATACCCAAAGCAATCTGAATCGGAACAAAATAGTTTTGTAAGAACTGGTAAACCGGATCTTGATTGATGTCTTTGGTGAAACGGGGAACATCGGAATCGGCGGGGATATCCCAGAGCATCCAGCCCATGTGACTCCACCAGAAACCCTTATTGGAATCGTGGGGATCTAGGGGTTGGTCCGAGTACAGGTGGTGGATGCGGTGCAACCCGACCCACTGGATCGGCCCCCCCTGGCAAGCCAAGGAGCCGCAGAACGCGAAAAAGTATTCCAGCCACTTGGGCGTTTCAAAGCTGCGGTGCGTGATCAGGCGGTGGAATCCCAATGTAATTCCCAAGCCACCCGTGACCCAGTGCAGAAAAATGGCCACACCGATCGCGGCCCAGCTAAAATTACTCGGCAGCAGCACGAACAGCGCGCCGATATGGAGAAATGCCATAAAGCCGATGGTGACCCAGTCGGGCTTGAGTTTGGTTTCGGTTGCAATCGTCATGAATATCAGGTTGATTAACGGACGAGTCCCATTGGCGTCATAATATGCAGCGCCCACATCGAGCATGAGTCAGGTGATGAAACACAGCACTGAGCAGCTACATCAAGCGCAACAGGCACTATCCCCGATTTTTTCTGGAATTGACGCGCAGGTCAAGCACAATCTCGGTCGAGTTTTGGATGCTTTCCGTCGATATCGGGTAGGAACCCATCATTTTGCCGGTGTTTCGGGCTACGGACACGACGATCTGGGTCGTCAGACTTGCGATCGCGTATTTGCCGACGTTATGGGGGCCCAAGCGGCTGCGGTACGAGTGCAGTTCGTTTCCGGAACTCACGCGATCGCCTCGGCCCTGTTCGGTTGCCTGCGCCCGGGAGATGAGATGCTGGCCGTGGCCGGTTCTCCCTACGACACCCTCGAAGAGGTGATCGGTTTGCGCGGAAACGGTCAGGGTTCCCTAATAGAGTTTGGCATAGATTATCGCGAATTGGGTTTATCTGCGGATGGAGATCTGGATTGGCCGGCCTTGGAAACAGCCATTTCTCCCCGCACCCGCCTGGTGTTGATCCAGCGTTCCTGCGGATATTCGTGGCGATCGAGTCTTTCCATCGCCGATATCGAAAAGATCGTCCGCATCGTCAAACGGCAAAATCCCGACACGATCTGTTTCGTCGATAACTGCTATGGCGAATTCGTCGAAGACCGGGAACCCCCGGCTGTCGGGGCGGATTTGATCGCCGGTTCCCTGATCAAAAATCCCGGCGGCACTATTATGACGGCGGGGGGCTACGTCGCCGGACGCGCAGATCTCGTCGAAGCGGCCGCCTGTCGCCTCACTGCCCCCGGTATCGGCAGCAGCGGGGGGGCCACCTTCGATCAGAACCGATTGCTGTTCCAGGGCCTATTTCTCGCCCCTCAGATGGTGGGGGAAGCCCTGAAGGGAAATCACCTGACGGCCTCCGTTTTCGACCAACTCGGCTACCGGGTCAACCCCGCACCGATGGTCCCGAGGCGAGATCTGATCCAGGCGATCGAATTGCGATCGCCGGAACGCCTGATCGCCTTCTGTCGGGCAATTCAGCAATATTCCCCCATCGGATCTTACCTAGACCCGGTGCCGGCGGAAATGCCGGGATACGAAAGCCAGTTGGTGATGGCGGGGGGGACTTTTATTGATGGGAGTACGTCGGAATTTTCGGCTGACGGACCGCTGCGGGAACCTTATATTGTGTTCTGTCAGGGGGGGACGCACTGGACCCATATTGCGATCGCACTCGAAGCCGCAATTGATGCGATCGGACCGAAGGATTAGAAACCGGGTTTTTATGAACATTTGGCATGGGGATCGAAAAATTGTCTCGAAAAACCCGGTTTCTTCGGTGCGACAGTTTGAGTAGTTTGAGTAGTAGACCGTTTCGGCTAAAATGAGGCAAAATTCAAAATGTAGCACAGGCATCTTGCCTGTGGATTCAGATCGG
>NZ_JAYFER010000225.1:0-10162 GCF_055795065.1 Lyngbya sp. CCY1209 | reverse complement strand
TCGCCGGCACCATTGCCGCCCAGGGCGATAATGGCGTGGGAGTCACCGGAGTCAGTTGGGACGCCCAAATTATGGCGCTCAAATTCCTGAACGATTTTGGTTCGGGAACGACGTTTGATGCCATTCAAGCGGTGGAATATGCCACGATGATGGGCGCCGACCTGACCAACAACAGTTGGGGCGGGGGCGGCTATTCCCAAGGTCTCAAAGATGCGATCGACGCGGCCGGCGATGCCGGACAACTGTTCATGGCGGCGGCGGGCAATTCGAGTTCGGACAACGATGGATTCCCCCACTATCCTTCCAGCTACGATTCCGACAATATCATCGCCGTGGCCGCCACCGACCATAACGATAACTTGGCGGGGTTCTCCAGTTACGGAGCCACTAGCGTGGATTTAGCCGCTCCCGGAGTCAATATCCTCAGCAGCGTTCCCGGCGACGGATACGCCAGTTACAGCGGCACCTCGATGGCGACTCCCCAGGTTTCCGGCGTTGCCAGTTTGATTGGGTCCCAAAATCCCAGCTTGTCCTCCGACGAAGTGAAAGAGATTATTCTCAACACGGTCGATGAAATTCCGGGACTCGATGGAACCGTCGCGACGGGCGGGCGTCTGAATGCCTACAACGCGGTTTTGGAAGCGGGTTCGGTTCCCCACATCGTCGAGCTCGAAGACGGGGAAAATGTCACCGACATCGACTTTGGAAACTGGCAACCCAGCAGCATTTCCGGTCACAAGTGGCACGACCTCAACGAAGACGGCGAGTGGAGTGACGACGAACCGCCGTTGGCCGGTTGGACGATTTACATCGACGGCAACGAGAATGGCGAGTTGGACGGGGGAGAAACCTCTGCCGTCACCGATGGAGAAGGGTTCTATTCCTTCAACGATCTGATTCCCGACGATTATACGATCGCGGAAGTGCAGCAGGAGGGATGGGCCCAAACCGCCCCGGAGGACGGCATCCACGCGATCGCCCTGGAACCGGGTACGGACGTCTCGGATGTCAACTTCGGCAACAAAGCCATGCCGGGGAGTATTTCGGGTCACAAGTGGCACGACCTGAATGAAGACGGCGGCAAGGATGACGGCGAACCGGGTTTGCAAGGCTGGACGATTTATATCGACGAAAACGATAACGGCGAATTCGACCCCGAAGAACCCTCCACCGTCACCGACGCCAATGGGGATTACACCTTCACCGATGTCGAACCCGGCACCTATGAAGTGGCGGAGGTGATGCAAGACGGATGGCAGCAAACCTATCCCGGCAGCCTCAAAAATACCGGGTTTGAAACGGGAGATCTGACCGGTTGGGAAACGGAAGGAAGTACGTCTGTGGAGACGGATGCCTTCGGTTCCAACCCCACCGAGGGAACCTACCAAGCCCTGATTACCAATGGCAGCGGTTCCCAAAGTGATGCCGACCTGGAAACCTTCCTGAATTTGGCAACGGGCACCCTGGACGGTTTGGGCAACGGCGATGCCACGGAAGGTTCCGCCATCAAACAAACCCTGACGGTGAAGGCGGGAGATGAAATCAGCTTCGATTACAACTTCCTCACCGACGAAGGTTTTGAATCGTCCTTCAATGACTTCGCCTTTGTCTCCGTGGAGTCCGAGGGCGACACGGTGGCCAATACTTTCACCCCCCTGGTACCCTCCGGAACGAGTTTCGTCGATGAAACCGGATGGGGAACCTACACCTACACCTTCACCGCCGACGGCACTTATACCGTCGGGGTGGGAGCGGTCGATGTGGGAGATACTGTCGTCGATTCCGGCCTGTTGCTGGATAACTTCTCCTTCACCGGGACTGCCCCCGGCAGCCATACGGTGGATGTCGCCCCTGGCGAAGAAATCCTCGACATCGACTTCGGCAACGTCCTCGGCGGCGGCGGTGGTTCCGTTCTTTTTGAAGAGGACTTCGCCGACAATTCGGCGGGGTGGACCCTCGATGACGAATGGGAAATCGGCGCGGCGACGGCATCGAGCGGCGAGCGCTACGGCAATCCCGACCCCGATACGGACCACAGTCCCACCGATGACAACGGCGTGGCGGGGGTCGTCATCGGCGGCAATGCCAGCCAGACGGTTCACGATGCTTATTACCTCACCAGTCCGGTTGTTGATACCGACGTTTCGGAAAATGTCTTCCTGGAGTTCCAGCGCTTTCTCAACAGTGACTACGAACCCTACATGGCGAACAGCGTCGAGGTGTTCGACGGCGACAGTTGGGAGGTGCTGTGGGAAACTGGGGCGGAACCGGGTGTGACTGACAGTGAATGGACCGAGCAGGTCTTCGATATTACCGACTACAAGAATTCTAACTTCCAGGTGCGGTTCGGATTCGATGTGGGAGACGATCGCGTTTATCCGGTCAGTTCTTGGAACCTCGACGACGTGAAAATCTACACCGAAGAAGCCGGGGAACCGCCCGAAACGGCGATCGGGGAAACGGGGACGATTTCGGATCTGACCCACAATATTCAGACGATTTCCTTGACTCAGGAGTATGAAAACCCGGTCGTTTTGGCGCAACCCGCCTCTCGGAACGGGGGACAGACCGTGGCGGTTCGCATCGACAATATCACGGCGGACAGCTTCGATATCTTCCTGCAGGAACCGGACGGCTACGACGGCACCCACGTCCCCGAATCGGTGAGTTACATCGTCCTGGAAGCGGGAGAGTGGGAACTCGCGGACGGCACCCGTCTGGAAGTGGGTCGTTTCGACAGCGATGCCGAGGTTCCCGGCGGTGTCCCCGTCACCTTCGGCGGTGGCTTTGAGGAGACTCCGGTCGTCTTCAGCCAAGTTCAGACCGCCAACGATCCCGAGTTCGTGCGGACTCGCCACCTGGAAGACGGTGCGGGCGGTTTCACGGTGGCTTTGGAAGAGCAGGAAGCCCCCCTGACTCCCGGTCACGGCGAGGAAACTATCGGTTGGTTGGCGATCGCACCCGGTGCGGGAGACTGGAGCGGTCAGACCTATGAAGCGGGGAATACCGGAGATGCGGTGACTCACAATTGGTACTCCCAATCCTTCGGGGCCGGCTTTGTGGAAGCGCCGAAATTCTTGGCTTCTTTGGCGACTTACGACGGCGCCGACCCCGCCGGGTTGCGCTACGACGACCTGACCGGTACGGGGGTGTCCGTGATGGTGGAGGAAGACGTGACGGCCGACTCCGAAATGAACCATACCAGCGAAGTGGTCAACTTCTTGGCCATCGAGGGGGATGGGTTGCTGAGTGCGACGCCGGCTTCGACTTCTTTGGCGACCATTGCCCCCGCCGATGAGGCGATTTCGGACGCACTCATTTCGCAGTTTGAAATGGTGCCCGGAGAAATTGCCGGATTTGCCCTGCCCACGACGGATGAGGTGAATCTGTTCTAATACCGAAATATCGGCGATTCTCAAGTTGCCTATGGCCCGCTCAAACTTGAATTTTTGGGGACGTTCTCCGGAACGTCTCCTTTTTTTTGTGTGGTCAACATTAACGCCGATCGCCCGGGACTCGTAATGGCCTCGACCCGGCGATCGCGAACCTTCCAAACGAACGATATAAACTGGCCGAATCGGTGTCATTTTTTGACCACTTGATTTGAATTCCAACATGGAATGAAAACCGCAAGTTCCGAAACAGAACAGGGGAGATTCATGTTTGACGCGGATTGTTTTGAAGAAACTCTCAACTTCGACTGGTATCAAAATAACGAATACAATTGGAATTCAGATCGGAGCGGAGCGGGCGCCATTGAAACGGTCGCGGATGAACCCGAACCGGAGATCGATTTTGGCGATCGCGCCGCCCGGTTTTGGCAACCCATCGGGAGTCCTTCTGCTGACGAAATTCTGCTCTTTCAACATGACGGACTCGACTTGGGCACCGACGAGATTGCCTCTGCGGAAGCCGAAAAAATGACCGATTTCGACATCTTGACGGGGGAAGCGATCGCCCGTTCCGGCGACGGCGACACCCGCAATTCTGCCGACGGTCAAACCGCGATTAAAACGGCCACCGCCCCCGACCTCACCCGCCGGGGACGCCCGAAACGGCAGGGGGAAGCCGGCAGCTATTTTGCCGACCCCGCGCCGGCTCCCTCTGGAGTGAGAAGTGAGGGATGAGAAGTGAGAAATTTTTCTCTCTTCTCTCTTCTCTCTCCCATTGCCGGCGGTTTATTTATGTTTCGACCCTCTGTCCCGAGTGGTATCGGAGGGGCGATTTCGGGGAGGATTTCGGGAATAAAAAAAGCTGGAGATCAGCAGGCATAAAATGCCCAGATTGATCGAGACATCAGCTAAGTTGAAAATCGGGAATTGAATCAGGCGAAAATCCAAAAAATCGACCACGTGGCCGGCCAGGAAGCGATCGATGCCGTTGCCCAGCGCCCCCCCCAAAATCAAACCGTAGCCGATCTGTTCCCAGCGGTCGAAGCGGGGCCCGAACCGGGCTGCCGCCATCAATCCCAAACTGACCGCCAGGGACAGCCACCGCAGCCAGTAGACGCCGTTGCTGAACAGGCTGAATGCGGCTCCCGTATTGACCACATAGGTAAAGTGGAACACCCCCGGCCAGATGGGCAGGGTTTCGGGGGGGGTCGTCAATTCAAAAGTTTGTACGACCCAAAATTTGGTCAGGTGATCGATGGCCAAACTAACGGCGGCGGCTATCCAGAAAATCGAGTTTTTTTTAAATCCCATCAGGATGTCTGAATTTGAAAATCAGCTTCAATGCAAATCAATAAAACATCAATCCTCGCAGGACGTAGGACAGAACCGTAACCGCGCAGGCGACGGCCAACTGACCCGCCAGGGGGGCGATGGAGTAGCTGTTGACGGCCTCCATCAGGGGGACGATGCGATCGCCGGCCTCTTGAATCAAATAGGTTGCCACCAAATAGAGGATGCCGACGCTGTGGATGGTCGCCAAGCCGCACAGACAACTGAATGCCAGCAATTCTAACTTGGGGGGATTGCGAAAGGCCAGCAGGCCGCAGACCCATCCGCCGGGGACGAACCCCAGCAGGTAGCCGAAGGTCGGTTCGGCCAGGTAGCCGAAGCCACCCCCCTGGGAAAAGACGGGTAAGACGGTCAGACCCAGGGCGAGATAGGCGATTTGGGACATGGCCGCGGCATTTTTTCCCCCCATGCAGCCGACGAGGAGAACCGCCCCGATTTGGTAGGTGACGCCGAGGGAGTGGACTTGAACATTTTGCGGGTCCCAAAGGGAAGCCGGATCGGTGACGAAGGCCTCCAGGAAGGTGCCGCCGATGGTCAACAGGACGCCGATGATGGCCCACAAAAATTCAACGGGAGGTATCAAGTTTCACGGGGGGGTGCGACTGAGGTTTGAGTGGGGTGCGAGGATTCGGAGGCAGTCCCCCGCTGTCCGGGAACCGGGGCTTCTCCGCCCTGTAGTCCCAGGGACTCCAACATGGCGCGATCGCGATCGGGGGGCTGTCCCATCGTGGTCAGGTAGTGGCCGATGAGCATGGCGTTGATCCCCGATTTCAATCCTAACGCCTGGAGTTCTCCCATCACGGCTTCCCGTCCCCCGGCATAGCGTAAAATTTGTTCGGGGAGGATGAGGCGGAAGATGGCGATCGCCTTGAGGGCATCGTAGGGGTCGAGGCGGGGGCGATCGCCCAAAGGAGTTCCCTCCCGGGGATTGAGGAGGTTGATGGGGACGGACTCCACTTCCAACTCCCGCAGCGACAGGGCCAGGTCAACCCGGTCTGCCCAGCTTTCTCCCATACCGATAATTCCCCCCGTACAGGCTTGGATGCCGGCTGCCTTCAGGTTTTTCACCGTTTCGACGCGATCGCTCCAGGTGTGGGTGGTGACGATATTGGAATAAAAGTTTTCGGAGGATTCCAGATTGTGATTGTAGCGGGTGACTCCGGCTTCGGCGAGGGCTTCGGCCTGTTCCCGGGTGATCTCACCGAGGGCACAGCAGGGTTTGATGGAGGTTTCGGCTTGGATGCGCCGCACCGTCTCCAATATTTCTGCAAATTCCGAGGATTTGGGGCTGTTGTACTTGATGCCCCGTCCCTGGGATACCAAACAGAACCGTTTGGCGCCGGCGGCTTCTGCGGATTTGGCCTGGGCCAGAATTTCTTCGGGGGATTTCAACCCGTAGACGGGGGAGTTTTCCCCGGGGTGGTGAGCGGACTGGGAACAGAAACTGCAATTTTCCGAGCAGTTCCCGGACTTGATATTGACGATGCTGCACAGATCGACGGTGTTGCCGCAACAGGCTTGGCGCACCCGGTCGGCGGCTTCGCACAGCATCAGGATGTTGTCGGTCCCCTCGATCTCGGTCAGGGCGATCGCTTCTGGACGGCCGATGCGATCGCCGGCGATGATGCGATCGGCGAGGGAGTCGAGCCACTGCCGCAGCGATTCCGGACGGGGGGCGGGGAGTTGAGATTGACGGTTGGTTGATGGCGGTGCTTGAACCACGTTGAAACCTTGAACTGCTTGACGATCCTGAATTTTGCTATCTTACCACTATTGCGATCGCCCCCTCAATCCGTCGGCACCGGAGGCCGGCCGGCAAAAACCAAAAATTTTCTCAACAAGCGGAAAGGCCTTCGATCCCGTTTTGGGAGAAATGAAGCCCAAAAAAATTGATTTTCAGACCAATCCTCATCTCCGCGCAGTCCGCGCCAACAACATCTTTCAACTCATTCTCAATTGCTGACAACCGTTAACCTTCCCTTTACCTTGAACTGTTAATAAGGCGATATCCTCTAGGTTAGCTATTGTCGTCATTGTCAAACTATCTGAGCGATATGCTGTTCTCTCGACCTTCCCATTTATTCTCGAAACTGTTTGCGATCGCCCTGACCGCCGGGTTGGCTGCTTGTGGCGGAACCGAAACCGGCGACCCCGATGTCGCCGATACCAATGCGGGCGGGCCTTCTGCGGAACTGATCGCCCTCAACCAGCAGGTCGATATCGTCGGCGCTGGGGCATCCTTCCCCGCCCCCCTCTACCAGCGTTGGTTCCAAGAAATCAGCCAGGGCGTCCCGAACCTGCAAATTGACTATCAGTCGGTGGGGAGTGGTGCAGGGGTCGAACGCTTTACCCAGGGGCTCGTCAACTTTGGGGCCAGCGACGTGGCGATGAAAGACGATGAAATCGCCAAGGTCGAACGGGGGGTCTATATGCTGCCGATGACCGCCGGAAGCATCGTTTTGGCCTACAATTTGGATGGGGTCGAAAACTTGCAGTTGCCCCGGGATGTATACATAGACATTTTCTTGGGTAACATCACCAATTGGAACGACCCCAGAATTGCCGAGGCCAATCCCGGTGTGGAGCTTCCAGATCAGCCCATCACCGTTGTCTACCGTTCCGACGGCAGCGGCACCACCGGCGTTTTCACCATGCACCTGAGCGCCATCAGCGACGAGTGGGCCAATCAGGTGGGTGAAGGGAAAACCGTCGAATGGCCCACCGGCATCGGCGGCGCCAAAAACGACGGGGTGACGGCCCAAATCAACCAGACCCCCGGCGCGATCGGTTACGTCGAATATGGGTTCGCCCAAAATGCCGGCCTGAACATGGCCGCCCTGGAAAACCAGGAGGGCAACTTCATCCCACCCACCAGCGAAGCCGCCTCCAAAACCTTAGCAGCCGTGACCCTCCCCGACGATTTGCGGGCGTTCATCTCCGACCCCGAAGGAGCTGATTCTTATCCCATCGTGACGTACACTTGGTTACTGACCTACCAGCAATATCCCGATCCGGAAGTCGCCCGAGCCGTCGAAGCGATGATTCAGTACGGTTTGACGGAAGGTCAAAAAGTGAGTCCGCAACTCGGCTACATCGCCCTGCCGCCCAACGTCGTCCAAAAAGTGGCGGAGAAAGCCGATCAGATCAGCCCGGATTTCACCATCAACGTTAATTAATCGGCGCATCTGATCTCAATTTCCGGAGTATTTTCTGGGATGTATCAAGACACCTAGAAATTGGGGAAGCTGGGAACGCCACTCTCACTTCCCCAGCATTGAAAGTAACCGTTCGATTCCCGATAACCGAATGGCAACTCTGCCGATCGCCCACCGTCGGGACATCTCCTGACCGTCAACTCGAATGCACGCCCACTGCGAATTATGGTTTCACCACCCACCCAAATCCCCCAAGGAATCCCCCAGTCGCGATCGAAACTTGAAAAAAATCTCGACACCGGCTTCATCTGGCTGACCCGCCTTTTTGCCTGGGGAATTATTGCACTGCTAATTCTGATCGCCCTGCCGATCGCCCAACAGAGCTGGCCGGCATTCCAAAGATTCGGCCTGGGATTTTTGTTCAACAGCGCCTGGGACCCCGTGAACGAAAATTACGGCGCCCTGCCCATGATTTACGGGACGCTGATGAGTTCTCTGATCGCCCTGGTCATCGCCATTCCCCTGGGGGTGGGGACGGCGATCTTTCTGAGCGAAGATTTTATTCCCCTAGCCGTGCGGACGCCCCTGACGTTTTTGGTCGAACTGTTGGCCGCTATTCCCAGCGTGGTCTTCGGCCTGTGGGGAATTTTCGTACTCATCCCCTTCCTGCGGCCGGTCCAGATGTTTTTGTTCAAAAACTTCGGCTGGATTCCCTTTTTCAGCACCTCCCCCATCGGCCCCGGGATGTTCCCGGCGGGGGTGGTTTTGGCGATCATGGTCTTGCCGATCATCACGGCCATTTCCCGGGACTCCCTGGCCAGCTTGCCCCCAGACCTGCGCCAAGCCTCCCTCGGCCTGGGCGCCACCCGCTGGGTGACGATCTTCCGAGTCCTGATCCCCGCTGCCTTCTCCGGCATCATCGGGGGAACCATGCTCGGTTTGGGTCGGGCGATGGGAGAGACGATGGCGGCGACGATGATCATCGGCAACTCCAACAAAATCAGCGTTTCTCTGTTCGCCCCCGGCAACACGATCGCCTCCCTGCTCGCCAACCAGTTTCCGGAAGCCTCGGGGCTACAAGTCTCCGCCCTCATGTATGCGGGAATGGTTCTGTTTATTCTGACCCTGCTCGTCAATGTGGCGGCCCAGTGGATCGTCAACCAAGTTCAGGCGAAATATCAATAAGTTCCTCCTGGAACCATTCGTTCTCAAAAATTGTCGCTCCGTTTCCTGTCGTGATTCTCAGTTGACTTGTCTCGAACCATGTCAAATGCCGTTGCCAAAGCCAAAGCTGGAAGTCTGATTCGCAATCCCAAAAGCTTCCAATCTCTATTCGGTACCGTGATGACGGGTATAGCGGGGGCCTGTCTGGGCATCGCCCTGGTGCCCCTGTTCGCCGTTTTGATCTATGTGCTCTTCAAAGGGGCGGCCCGTCTCAATATCGATCTATTTACCCAACTTCCCCCCACCGCCGGACAGACCGAGGGGGGCATCGCCAGCGCGATTTTGGGGACGATCATGGTGGTGGCGATCGCCACATTGATCGCCCTCCCCTTCGGCGTCCTGGCCGCGATTTTCTTATCGGAGTTCAGTTCGGGCCCGGTCCCCCAGTGGATTCGGTTCGCCACCAACGTTTTGAGCGGCGTTCCGTCCATCATCGCCGGGGTGTTTGCCTACAGTTTGATCGTATTGGCCACGGGAACCTTTTCCGTGATGGCCGGTGCGATCGCCCTGGCGGTGTTGATGCTGCCCACCATCGTCCGAACGACAGATGAAGCGTTGCAGATCGTGCCGCAGGATGTCCGCTGGGCGTCCGTGGGCGTGGGAGCCTCCAACTACCAGACGGCCCTGAAAGTGGTGCTCCCCGCCGCCCTCCCCGCCATCCTGACGGGCGTGACCTTGGCGATCGCCCGGGCCGCCGGAGAAACAGCCCCGCTGCTGTTCACGGTGATTTATACCAACAACTGGCCGAAGGGTCCGTTCGCGCCGACCCTGCCCTCCCTGGCCTATCTGGTTTACGAGTTCGCCCGCGGCTTCGACAAGGTGCTGCAAGAGTTCGCCTGGGCGGCTTCCCTGGTGTTGGTGTTCTTGGTCTTGATCACGAGCGTCATCGCCCGCTGGGCGACCCGCCAGAAAACCTATTAAAGCATCGTGTTTCTCGATCGCGGGTCTTATTGACTCCGCAAAATTACCATGGTTTATTAGTTAATGCCGATATCAATGGTGCAGCTAATATCCTCAAATAGCAACAACTTTAGGATTTTC
>NZ_JAYFER010000224.1:0-4152 GCF_055795065.1 Lyngbya sp. CCY1209 | reverse complement strand
AAATTCCCCAATCATCTTTAGATGATTTGAGCTATTAGCTTGGGAATTGATTCCCAAGCGGTCTGGATGTCTCACCCCCCGCTCCCCCTGCTCCCCCCGCTCCCCCCGCTCCCCCTGCTCCCCCTGCTCCCCCCGCTCCCCCCGCTCCCCCCGCTCCCCCTGCTCCCCCCGCTCCCGACTCCCGACTCCCTAATACCGACTCCCTAATACCGACTCCCGACTCCCCAATTTAGTGTGCGGAACCGTTGCCGTGATAGTCGTCAGTGTCGTAGAAACCGTTCTTAGTTCCGAAGAACAGGCAGGCGACGCTGAAAACGACGGTCAATCCGACCAAAATTAATTTGATGTCCATAGTTGAGGCGATCCTCCAGATGAATTCATTACCACTCAATCGGATTGTAGACGCTTCCGAGTTGGCGCGTCCATCTCCCGAAGTGGCGCCCGATCTGTTGGGTTGCACGTTGGTGCGGCGGATGCCGGACGGAAGCGAGATCCGGGGTGCGATCGCGGAGGTGGAAGCCTATGAGGCGGGCGATCCGGCCTGTCACGGTTATCGGAAGCGGACGCTCCGCAATGCGGCGATGTTCGGGGAGGCTGGCCGCAGTTACGTTTATTTAATATATGGGATGTATCATTGTTTGAATATCGTGACCGATCGCCCCGGGATGGCCAGCGCGGTATTGCTGCGGGCACTGCACCTGACGAGTCCCCCCGAGGAAATGATCCCGACTTCCACCCGCCGGGAAAAACCCCACCGCCTCGCCGCCGGCCCCGGAAAACTGTGTCGGGTGCTGCAAATCGATCGCAGCTTCGACGGCTTGCCATTGTCTCCCGAGTCTTCTCTGTGGCTGGAACGCCGCGATCAAAATTTCGACGCCGAAATCGTCCAAACCACCCGCATCGGCATTTCCAAAGGCACCGATCTCCCCTGGCGGTGGTATTTGGCCGACTCCCCGGCCGTCTCGAAAAAATAGGGTGTAGGGTGTAGGGTATAGGGAGGTCAGGGCGCAAGCCTTGCGCCCCTACAATCTCAAATCTAAAATTGCTCAATGGCATTCAAACGCTGGGCTTTCAAAGCTATCTTGTTCCTGTTGGGAGCGTGGCTCATCTTCGATCTCGTCACCCGGGTGGTGGCGGAATACCTGTGGTTTGACGAAGTGGGCTATCTGTCGGTGTTCGGGCGGCGGCTGCTGACCCAAGGGACGCTGTGGATAGTCGGCTGCGGGACGAGTGCGGCGTTTTTGTTCTGGAACCTCAACCTCGCCAACGAACTCCGCTACGAGCCCTTCCCCCGCTCCCAACACCGTTTCCAGGATTCTCTGTTTGAACCGATACCGCCGGAAACCCCGCCCGCGTTGAATTTGAGCTGGCTCCTATTTTTAGTTCTGGGGCCGGCTTTGTTGCTGGCGATGGTTTTGCTGTACTACAGCCGGGAATTTTTTGCCGATTTGAGTTGGGATCTCGATCGCTCCCCGGCTTTCAAAGATCTCCCAAATCGATTTGAGTTCGATGGCTTCTGGGAAATATTGCTGCAACAACCGATCGAGTGGTGGCAAGTTGCGATCGCCCTGATTCTGGTCGTGGCCATCGTGATTCGCCCGCAACTGTCCCTGAATGCGATCGCCCTGTTTTTCAGCGTCGGGTTCGGCTGGATTCTCTCCCAGCACTGGATCGAAGTCCTGGCCTTCTTCAACCCCACGCCGTTCAACATCAGCGAAGATCTCTTCAACCGAGAAATCAGCTTTTATATTTTCACCCTCCCCGTCATTCACCTGCTGGAGTTTTGGCTGTTCGGCCTATTTTTGTGTGGCTTAATTTCTTGCAGCCTGATCTACCTGCTGTCGGGCAACAGCCTCAGCCAGGGGCGGTTTCCCGGTTTTTCCCAACCCCAACAGCGTCACCTGCACGGGTTGGCGGGGATCTTCATGCTGTGCATGACCCTGCGATACTGGCTCAACCGCTACGAGTTGCTTTATTCCGAGCGGGGGGTGGTGTTCGGGGCGGGTTACACCGACATCATGGCCCAGGAACCGGCCTATCGCCTCCTGTCGCTGCTGTCGCTGGGGTTCGCGCTGTTTTTATTTTGGCAGGCGTTTTTCTCCGTGCGGGCGATCGCACCTTATATCGAGTATGGCTTGAAAACTCTGGGTTGGCGTCGCAGGAGGCGGCGTCCCCGCCGGCGGGCTAAATTGTTCGCCGACAGCTATTCCCTGCGGACGATCCTGGCTTGGTATCTGGTGATCGCTGTTATGGTGGGATGGACCTTACCCGCGATCGTGCAGCGGTTGGTGGTTCAACCCAACGAGTTAGAGCGGGAAGAACCCTACATCGAGCGCAGCATCAAGTTTACCCGACAGGCGTTCAATTTGGACGCGATCGAAGTCCGCACCTTCGACCCCGACGCCGAACTGACCTACGCCAACTTGCAGGACAACGACCTGACCATCAACAATATCCGCCTCTGGGACAAGCGGCCCCTGCTGCAAACCAACCGCCAACTCCAGCAAATTCGCCCCTACTACGCCTTTTTGGATGCGTCCATCGATCGCTACACCATCCTCAAACCCCCGGAAAGGCGGACTCCGGGCGATCGCACGGAAAAACAGCAGGTGATCCTCGCGGCTCGGGAGTTGCAATACAGTTCGGTACCCGAAAAAGCCCAAACCTGGGTCAACAAACACCTGGTCTACACCCACGGCTACGGATTCACCCTGTCCCCCGTCAACACCGCCGCCGAGGGGGGACTGCCGAGATACTACGTCAAAAATATCGGTCCGGCCGCACGCTTCAACCCCGATACTACCCTGGAAGTCGCCCCCCGGATTCGGGACAGCATCCCCATCGGGCAACCCCGCATCTACTACGGCCAACTGACGGACATCCCCGTGATGACCTCGACGCGGGTGCGGGAGTTCGACTTTCCCTCCGGGGACGAGAACGTTTACAACATCTACGACGGCGACGGCGGCATCCCCCTCAATTCCGTTTGGCGGCGGCTGTTGTTTGCCAAGTATCTGCGAAATTGGCAGATGATTTTTACCCGCAATTTTCTGCCTGATACTAAAATTCTGTTCCGTCGCCACATCCCTGAACGGGTGCAAGCGATCGCGCCATTTTTACGGTATGATGGCAGCCCCTACCTGGTCGCCGCCGACGCCGATTTGGGGCGGGATCGTTCCCGGGAATCGCCTCCGGAGGGAAAATATCTCTACTGGATTTTGGATGCCTACACCACCAGCACCCGCTACCCCTACTCCGACCCGGAGGGAACCGAATTTAACTACATCCGGAATTCGGTCAAAGTGGTCATCGATGCCTACAACGGTTCCGTCAAATTTTACTATCTCAGTGAACCGCAAGATCCCATTTTGACGACCCTGCGACGGATCTTTCCCGATTTGTTCGTCCCCATCGAACAGATGCCGAGATCCCTTTACGGACACATCCGATATCCCCTAGATCTGTTCGGCATCCAGTCGGAGCGACTGCTCACCTACCATATGCAAGATCCCCAGGTGTTCTACAACCGAGAAGATCTGTGGCGGGTTCCGACGGAAATCTACGGCAACACAACGCAATCGGTGGAACCCTATTATTTGATCATGCGGTTGCCGACGGAAGAGACGGCGGAGTTTATCTTGTTGCAGCCCTTTACCCCGGCGAGTCGGATCAATTTGATCGCCTGGTTGGCGGCGCGATCGGATGTGCCGCAGTACGGGAAATTACTGCTCTACCAGTTCCCGAAACAGCGTCTGGTGTTCGGCCCGGAACAGGTGGAAGCCCTGATCAACCAGGAACCGGAAATTTCGGAGCAGATCTCCCTGTGGAACCGCCAGGGTTCGCGGGTGATTCAGGGCAATCTGTTGGTGATTCCCATCGAACAGTCTTTGTTGTATGTGGAACCGATTTATTTGGAAGCCACAGAGAACAGTTTACCGACGTTGGTGCGGGTGATCGTCGCTTACGAAAACCGCATCGTGATGCGATCGACGTTGGATGAATCCCTGCGGGCCGTGTTTGAGGCCGACCCCCTGACAACTCCGGTTGTGGCCCCGCCGACGGAAGTGGATATCCCGTAACCAATCCCCGCGAAGACAGCGACGGGGCTTTCTAGCCCTAACCTGTTACTCTGTCTCGCAGAGAGCAAGACAG